>JAEWHY010000225.1 GCA_023387555.1 Pseudomonadota bacterium | reverse complement strand
CAGCAACGCGGTGTCGCGCGAGGCTTGCGGCAGGACGTAATTGACCAGATGCGGCCAGATTTCGGCATCGCCGCGCACCGCGAAGGTGGCGAGGCTTGCGAGCGGCAGCAGCACAGCGGCGGCGAGGAGGACGAGGAACGCGACGGCGAGGATATGCGAACGGCGTATCCGGTCCGGAAGCGATAAGGTCACATGCGCCACGGGCGTTCCGGATCTCTCGAAAGTCGTCCCCGCCAGCGGGCCGCGCAAAGTGGCTCTAGACAACTCCAGCGGGGACCGTTCTGAAGCGGTAGTCGCCCCCATTGTTAGCGGGGGGGCGACCGGTGTTGACGAAGCGATTATTGGCAGCAGCGATTAGTTGTCGAAACCGGTCTTGTCGACCAGGTTGGCTGCGGCTTTTTTGTTCTCCGCGATCTTGGCCAGCGGCATCGGATCGGCATTGAGCTTGCCATAGCCGTCGACCACGTTGTTCGGCTTGATGCCGGCCTTGACCGGATATTCGTTATTGATATCCGCATACATGTGCTGCGCGGTATCGCTGGTCATCCATTCGATCAGCTTCATGGCGTTGGCCTTGTTCGGTGCGTTCTTGGCGAGCACGACGCCGGACACATTCACATGGGTGCCGCCACCCACGAAGGTCGGCAGGATGACCTTGGTCGCGTCAGCCCACGCCTTCTGGTTCGGGTTCTTCAGCATCAGCGCCCAATAGTAGGTGTTGCCGATCCCGATGTCGCATTTGCCGGCCGCGACATCGCGCGCCTGCTCGCGGTCGCCGCCGGACGGCTTCTGCGCCAGATTGGCCTTGAGGCCCTTCAGCCATTCCTCAGCCTTGGCCTCGCCGTGCTTGGCAATCATCGCGGCGATCAGCGCATTGTTGTAGATGTGCTGGCCGGAGCGGATGCAGATCTTGCCCTTCCATTTCGGATCGGCAAGTTCCTCATAAGTGATCGCGTCCTGCTTCACCCGGTCCTTCGATGCGTAGATCACGCGCGCACGCATCGTCACCGCGGTCCAGTGGCCTTCCGGGTCGCGATATTGCGCCGGCACAACCTTGTCGATGACGTCGGACTTGATCGGCTGGGTGATGCCGGCCTGGATCGCATCCTCGAGCCGTCCGATATCCACGGTGAGCAGCACGTCGGCGGGGCTGTTGGCGCCCTCGGTCTTGATGCGCTGTTCGAGACCCGAGGAGGCGGAAACCACATTCACCTTGATGCCGGTCTCTTTGGTGAAGGCATCGAGCATCGGCTGGATCAGCTTCTGCTCGCGGTAGCTGTAGAGATTCACTTCGCCCTGTGCCGCCGCGAGTGTCGGCAGGCTAACGGTGATCACGCTTGCGGCCGCCATGGCCAACATGCGGGTCCTGAACATGATGTTCTCCCGGTTGGAATTCCGGCTCAGAAAGGACCGTGAAACGTCATGCGTCAAGCCAAATTCGATTGAAATATCAATATGTTAGAATGATTCCAGACTGATGTAGCCTGGAATCATTCGAAACAATGGCCTTGGCGGTTGAAGTCGTTGATGCTTTGTCGCGAGCCGCGTTCCGCGGCGCTCGCAACGGCCGCGCCATGCAGCGAAATGCCTCACGGCCGCGCGGCGAAGACCGTCGTCACGGCAGGAGCGGGGCTCTCTGCGATTTCGGCGACCAGCTTGGAGATCAGCGCCTGACCGAAGGACTGGAAGTTCTCCGCCACGACGACGAAGGCGCCGGGCCCGCCGACGACATTGTCCTGAAAATACTTCGCAAGCCCGCCGGGCGGATTGGTGTGTTCGGGATTCCACGGCAGCGGCCGTTCGCTCAGGATCACCAGCCCGTTGATGGTGATGCCCTGGGACAGCGCATCCTCGCGCGCCGCGAGCAGGCCGCGTCCGGAATTGTGGGTGCCGTCGCCCGAAATGTCGATCGTGCGGCGCGGCGCTTCGAACGGAGCACGGGCCAGCATCTCGAGGGAGAAATCGATGGCGCCGGAAATGGACGTGCGATCCGCAAAGGAGCGCGGGGCCTCGACCAGTGCGTCGGAGAATTTGCGCGCCGCCTCGGGGCTGTCGATCATCGTCCAGTCGATCACGACCTTCTGCGCGCCGGCGCCGGACCATTCGACGAAGCAGATCGCGATGCGGCGCGTGGCGCCCGAGGTGATCGCGTTCATGACGCGCGGATCGGTGATGGCGGCAGCATAGCCGTCGCGCTGCAACTGGAACTTCGGCTGGTCGACGCTGCGCGACACGTCGGCCGCAAGGACCAGGAGAAGATCGACCGCGTCCGCGGCGCGAGCGGCGGGCGCTGCCGAACACAGCACAAGCACAGCCAGCAGGATGCGCAGGATCGCCATGATCACCTCCGGACGCAGCGAAATCCTCGCCGCGCCTCAGAAAATTCTAGCAACCTCTGTGGCGGAAGTCAGCCGAAGCGGATCGACAGCTTCGTGACGGGCATGGCGGATATGTGCGCGGACCGGGTCCCATCGCTTGACCGGACAGGCGAGCGTCAGCGGTCCCGCTGCCCGCCATCATTCGGCGATGACACGTCCTGCCGGAAACGCGATCTCGACCAGTGTCCCGGCGTTCACCGCGCTCTTGATCGAAAACCGCGCGCGGTTCGCCTCGACCAATGCCTTGGTCAGCGGCAGGCCGAGCCCTGTGCCGCTCGCGTCGGTTCGCGGCGATGTGGTGAGTTGCCGGAACGGCTGCAGCGCAGCCTCGATATCCTTCTCGCTCATGCCGATTCCGGTATCGCGCACTCTGAGCATGACGTCGCCGCGGTCATTGGCGGCGGTCGAAACGATGATCTGACCGCCGGCGCCGGTGAATTTGATGGAGTTCGACAAAAGGTTCAGCACGATCTGGCGGACCGAGCGGGCATCGGCCGTGATCTCCGGAATGCTCATCGAGAGCGCGGTGCGCACGATCACCCGCGCGCGGCTGGCCTGCGCCTGCATGATGGCGACCGACTGATGCGTGACCTCGTTGAGATCCACGCGCTGGAAGCTCAACTCCATTTTGCCGGCTTCGATCTTGGAGAGATCGAGCAGGTCGTTGAGCAGCGACACCAGATGGCCGCCGGAGGTGTGGACGTCCTTCAGATAATCCCGATAGCGATCATTGCCGATGGGGCCAAAGCGCTCCTCCATCATCACTTCGGAAAACCCGAGGATGGCGTTGAGCGGTGTCCGCATCTCGTGACTGATCCTGGCAAGGAATTCCGACTTCGCAGCCGACGCGCTTTCAGCCTTTTGGCGCGCCAGCGTCATCTCCTTCTCGGCGTCCTTCCATCGCGTCAGGTCGCGGAACAGCGCGTGGTAGCGCGGCCGCTCGCGATCGCCGCGGGCAAGTGTCATGTGCAGCGGGACGAGACCGCCTGCGCGGCGCCGTCCGATGATCTCGCGGCTGTCATTGTCCGCCATGACATCCGAGCCGGCGAAGCGATCGAGGCGCGATTGCGCAACCCGTTCGCTTTCGGGGGCGAACAGGTCGCCGAACCGGCGGCCGACAAGAGCGCCGGTGCCGTATCCGAACAGCATCTCGGCCGGGGCGTTGGCGCCGACGATCATCGAGTCATTGTCGATCGTCACGATGCCATCGGCGGCGATGTCGAGCAGGGCCGCAAGCTCGGCAGCTCTGTCCGCCGCCGGTTGCCGTGCGGGCACGCCGGGCTCGATCATGAGCATCCGCGCCCTTTGCCCGCCGAACGAAACGCTTACGAGATGGCCTTTCCTTGCGGGCTTGCCCTCGGTCGGCGCGATGCGCAGACGCTGACCGCCGTCGTCATCCGCTGCGTCGTCGAATTCGACCTCCATCGCATCGAGGCCGCCGGCGGCAGCAAGCTCCGGGAGCGAACGATAGCCGGCGAATCCGAGAAAGGCCGGATTGGCGTACAGCAGGCTCGCGCCGCGATAGATCAGGACGCCGAGCGGCAGCTTGGCGAGAACGGGGCGTTCGCCCTCGGCCTCTTCCTCGGGTTCGGCCGAAATGTCCGGCACCGCCTGCGATTGCGTATCGGGCCGCGATTGCGGTGCGGCGACAAGAGGCGGCGGAATATACGGCGGCTCGTCATCCGGCTCGGGCTTTTCGATCAGGCCGCGCGCGAGTTCATCGGCGCCCCGGAGGCGTGCGGACAGGCGGCTGCCGAGATCGCGAAAGGCGCTGCGCTCGGCTGCGTTCAGTCCGCCGGTTTTTGGCTCGGCTTTCGGTTCGAAAAAAGCGGTTGGAAACGGGACCACATTCTCCGTTTGCGCAGGCTTCTCGTGCGCAGTTTTCTCCGCGAGGTGCAGCCCGAGATCCGTCTCGGCATCCTCTGCTGGAGTGGCGGCCTCGAATGCATTCAAGCCTTGGTCATCTGCTTGCGCAGCAATGTAAGGCGCGGTCTGCGTGGTTTGGATTGGTGCATGATCTTGCGTGAAGGCATCCGGCGCTGCCGGCGGGGCCGGCTCGATCGCCTGAACGCGCGCCGCTTCGCTTTGCCGGACTGCGGTTTCATCGCCCGCCAGCGGATCGACATCGGCTTCGGCCGCGCCACCGCAGACGCCCAGCCCGCGATAGCCGAGGAACAGGCCATCGGTGTCGAACGCCGGAATGCCGGACAGCGTGACCGGGATCGTGGTGCCGTCCGCCGTCGGCCAGTTCACGGTGATCCCGCTCCAGGTATTGCGCGAGACCACGGCGTTGGCGACGAGGCCCTCCGGGTCGAGTGCCAGCTTTGCGGAGATTTCGCCCCAGAACCGCCCGAGCAGGTTGGCGGTGCGTGGCCCTGCGATGGCCCTGAACTCGGCGCTGTTGATGGTGAAGCGGTTTTCGGCGTCCGTCTCCCAGGAAAACCGCAGCGGATGCCGGCGCGGCGCAGCCTCATCTTGTACGGAAGGGGCAGCGGTTCGCGTTACGGGTGCGTCCTGTGCGGTTTCGGGAACGACTTCGAGCGGCAGTTCGGGCAGGGCGTTGCGTTGCGGCGGTACCTTGCTCATTGCGGTGATCGCCTCGGCGATCGGCGACAGGTCGAGAAGCTCAGGCTGCGCTGGCGGCGCCGGGGCGGGTTCGGCCGGCCGAGGCTGGTCTGAAAAGAACGCGAGAACGATGGCATCGGCGCCTTCGCCGACCGGCAGCGTTTCGACCCCGTCGCCAAGATCGCTCAGCGAGGCGGTGCTGCTGATGTGATGCGCCGCCGCCGGGGTGGCATGCAGCAACGTTCCATCCGCAGTGAAGGCTGCAGCGGCCCCGTTGCCCTCGATCAGATGGTGGGCACGTTCGCCGAGAGTCAGCCGGGGACCGGCCGCTTCGATCGCGGCGACCAGGATCGCGGCGCGATCGTCGTGATGCGGAACCAGGGAACAGCGGCAGGTCAGGGGCCGGCCGAGGGGGGTACCCAGACCGCGCAGCAGCACCAGCCGGGCCTGTCCGCCCGGCTCAAGCATGCTGGCACTTCGGGCCAATTGCGCGGCGAGGTGCGCAGGCACCGCGGGGCCGGACGCCGGAGCGAGAAGGGCGGCGCCCGCGGCATTGGCGAATAAAACCCGCGCGCCGTCGCCCGAAAACAGCCAGGCTGGCCGCGCGCTGCTCGCATGCGCCGCGATCGCGGTTTCCGAGAGGATATGGGGTCGCAGCTGGCTCATGGATCGTGGGCCGAATTCCGCTCGGGCTGGCTCCAATGCGTAGCCGTTAAGCCATTCTTAATACTGAGCGGTTCTGACGGCGTCCATGTGGCTGGCCGGTAGGACGCGGATAACCTTAATGGCGCAAACACCGCCTGCGATGCCGAATTGTTACAGTCGCGGGAAACCATCGGGGCGATCGTGTGTTATCGAATCCAGCACCTTTTCGCCCCATCCGATGGGAAGACGTCGAAATGAAGTCGTTCGAAGTGCCTGCCGATATGCGCAAACTGACCGAGACCAGCATGGATCAGGCGCGGCAAGCTTTCGACACTTTCATTACAGCGGCTCAGCAGGCCGTGACCGATCTGGAGGGGCGCACCCAGGCCGCCCGGAGCGGAGCTATGGATGTGGGCGGCCGCGCCATGAATTTCGCTGAGCGCAATATGTCGGCATCCTTTGAATTTGCCCAGAACCTGGTCAAGGCAAAGGACGTTGAGGAAGTGATCCGTCTGCAGACGGATTACCTCAAGGCGCAGGTCCAGGCGCTGAATGAGCAAACCAAGGAACTGGCTGATGCGGCGGCGCGCCTTGCCAAGGACGCCACCGGCAAGCCGGTTTGAACCGCGAAACGCCCGACAGGGCCAGTGACGCAAACGCAAGTCACGGAATTCACTGACAAAAATGGTGCAATGCACCATTTTGTTGCAATGCACCATAATCCATGGTAAGTTGTAAGTACAGCCAGCCCCATGCCCCCGGAAGGAACAGTCATGACTGAGGCGAGCGTTAAGTCGAAGAAGTCGGCATTCGACATGCCGGCGTTTGAAATGCCGAATTTCGAAATGCCGAAGATGGAAGTGCCGGCGGCTTTCCGCGAATTGGCGGAAAAGAGCGTTTCGCAGGCGAAGGATAATTGGGAAAAGATGAAGGCCGTGACCGAGGACGCGACCGACATGATCGAATCGAGCTACTCGACGGCCTCCAAGGGAGCTGCCGATTACGGGCTCGCCATGATCGATGCCGCCCGCGCCAATACCAACGCTGCCTTCGATTTCTACAGCCAGCTGATGACCGCGAAGTCGCTGTCGGAAGTGATCGAGCTGTCGACGGCGCATGCCCGCAAGCAGTTCGAGACCGCGACGGCGCAGTCCAAGGACCTGACCGCGCTTGCGCAGAAGGTCGCGACCGAGAGCTTCGAGCCGATCAAGTCCGGCATGAGCAGCGCCTTCAAGAAGGCCGCCTGAGCCGCACCTGACCTTAGGTAGCGGTTGCTCTGGAATACGAGCCCGGGCTGTCGCCCGGGCTTTTTTCTTGCGGCGACGGATATCGCTGAACCGGTGCGCTGATTGCTTGCCAAACCGCGTTCGAGCCCCTAGTTTCCGCCCGACTTTCGCAGGCTCGCTCCGACGCCGAGCCCTGCGTTGGCAATGCAGCTGTAGCTCAGTTGGTTAGAGCGCCTGACTGTGGATCAGGAGGTCGGTGGTTCAAGTCCACCCAGCTGTACCAATCGTTGCGCCCACAGCGCTTCCACCAAATCCGGTTCGCTTCGACGCCTCTCGTAGGCGTGTGCGTGCAGCTATCTCCGGCTCCGGCGCTGCACCATGACGATCGCGATGCCGACGACAACGCCGATCACGAATACAACCACGGCGAGCTGAGCCAGCCCGACCGCGATTGCCTGTTCGATCAGTGAGCCCCAGTTCATGCGGAAGCGCTATCGCGCTTTCACTCCTTGCTCTTCAGCTGCGCATCGTTGGCCTCGATGAAAGAGCGGATCTCATCGGCCATGTTCAGCAGCTTGTGCCATTGCTCCTTGTAGAGCGTGACCGGAAAGCGGCCGAGCCCGTAGACCGAGACGCCGCCCTTGTCGCTGACCTTGATGCGCGTCGTGCCCTGCGCCTTCTTGAGCGCTGCGTTTTCGTTGCGGAGCCGCTCGAGTTCGGCCTTCAAATCATCGTCTGACATCTCGTTCCTCGTCCCGGTTCCAGTGACAGTCGTCCGCGCGAATCGGCTCCGTCCGCGCAGGCCTGTGTCGTTGAGTCGCGATCAGCTTTCGCGGCAAACCCGCAGGAAGGCAATGAAGAAAACCCGGCCTCGCGAGAGGCCGGGTTTCGTTTGCCTTGGCGTGTCGAAATCTCAGTAGCCGTAGGAGCGGTAGCCGTATCCGTACGACTTGTAGCCATAGCCGTAGGACTTGTAGCCGTAGCCGTAGGAATAGGACGGAGCGTAGTGGTACGACTTGTAGCCATAGCCGCCATAGTAACCGGCGGAAGCGGGCGAGAGCGCGGCAACGGAGAGAGCGGCGGCGGCGGTCAGGCCGAGGATGGCGTTGCGGATCATGGCGAAGTCCCCTTGTCTCTGTGAGGGTTGCGGGTATCGCGTCCCTGATGTGTATGGGTCGATCGACGGGGCCGGCGGGTTCAAAGCCCTTGCGATTCCATCGGCGTCTCACGCGAGCGTGACCCGCGACGGCGCATCGCCAGTGCTGTTCGGCCGCAGGTTGCGATCCGCAAGCGCATCCGGCCTATGCGGACCATTGCCTTGAATTCTTGAGGCAATTGCGATTGGTTTCTGGCCTCAAGAAATCCGGATCCTTGACGGGATCCCGCCTAGGGGGAGCGCTGGTGCTGACATTCGGACTGTTCGATCATCTTGATTCCGATGGCTCTCCCCTGGGGGACATGCTGGAGCGGCGGCTGAAGCTGGTCGAACTGGCGGATCGCGAAGGCTTTTACGGCTTCCACATGGCGGAGCATCATTCGACGCCGCTCGGGTGGGTGCCGTCACCTAGCGTGTTCGTCTCCGCAGCGTTCCAGCGCACCAAGCGGCTTCGCGTCGGGCCGCTGGTCTATGTGCTGCCGATGTATCATCCGCTGCGGGTCTATGAGGAAGTCTGCATGCTCGATCACATGAGCAACGGGCGCCTCATGTTCGGAGTCGGCCGTGGCGCGGCGCTGGTCGAACATCAGCGCTACGGCGTCGATCCGGCGCATGCGCCCGCGATGTATCACGAGGCCTTCGCCGTGATCATGAAGGCCTGCGAGGTCGATGTCCTGAATTTCGAGGGCAAGTATTACAACTTCAAGGACTATCTGGTTCAGAACAGGCCGGTGCAGCGGCCGCATCCGCCGGTCTGGTATGGCGCGCCGAATCCCGACGCCGTCGGCTGGGCAGCGCCGAATGCCGTCAACGTGGTGTCGCTCGGCCCGGCGGCGCGGGCGCGGGCGATCACCGACCGCTACCGCAAGGAATGGGCCGACCTTGGCCGCGCCGCCGCCGACATCCCGATGATGGGCATCACGCGTCATATCGTGGTCGCGCCGACCGACCGGGAGGCCAAGGAGATGGCGCGTCCGGCCTATGCGGTCTGGCGCCAGGCGATCGAGATGCTGTGGGCGCGATCCGGCGTGCCGTTCGTATTGAATCCGGTTTATCCCGAAACATGGGACGAACTCGAGGCGATCGGCCATGGCGTCGCTGGTTCGCCGTCCACCGTGCGCGACTATATCCGGACGCTGCACGCGGAGAGCGGCATCAACTACGTGCTGGGACAGATGATGTTCGGCACCCTCACGTTCGAGCAGGCGTCGTCCTCGATCCGGCTGTTTGCCCGGGATGTGATGCCGGCCTTCGCATCGCGCGTGGCGGCCTGACCGGAAGACGACACCGATGAAACCCACCTCCCGCAAGCGCATCCTCATCCTGCCGGGCGACGGCATCGGTCCCGAAATTCTCGCCCAGACACGGCGCGTGGTGGAATGGTTCGCGCGCAGCCGCGGCTTGCCGGTCGATCTGCGCGAGGAGCATTTCGGCATCCCGGCATTCCGCGCGCATGGCTCGGTGCTGCGCGACGAGACCTGGGCCGAGATCGAGGCGGCGGACGCGATCCTGTTCGGCGCCATCGGCTCGCCCGAATATGACACGATCCCGGGCGTGCGGGAGGGGACCGGCCTCTTGCGGATGCGGACCGAACTCAATCTCTACATCAACCTGCGGCCCGTGAGGGCTTTGCCGGTCCTTGCCGAAGTCTCGCCGATCAGGCCCGATGTCCTGCGCGACACCGATCTTGTGATCGTGCGCGAACTCACCGGCGGCATCTATATCGGACAGCCGCGCGGGATCGACACGATCGACGGCGTGCGGCGCGGCGTCAACACGATGGTCTACAGCGAGCCGGAGATCGAGCGCATCGCGCGCGCGGCGTTCGAACTGGCGCGCACCCGCAGCGGCCGGGTCTGCTCGGTCGACAAGAGCAATGTGCTGGAGACCAGCCGGCTGTGGCGCGAGGTGGTGCAGACGCTGCACCATAGCGAATACCGCGATGTGACGCTGACCCATCTGTTCGTCGACAATGCCGCGATGCAGCTCGTGCGCGCGCCATCGCAGTTCGACGTGATGCTGATGGAGAATCTGTTCGGCGATATCCTCTCCGATATCGGCGCTGCGGTCGCCGGATCGATCGGCATGCTGCCGTCGGCCTCGATGAACGGCATGTATGCGACCGGCGCGACACGGCACCGCGCGCTCTACGAGCCGATCCACGGCAGCGCGCCGGATATCGCCGGCAAGGGCATTGCCAATCCGTGCGGTGCGATGCTGAGTTTCGCGATGTGCCTGCGACACACGTTCCTGCGGCCGGACGAGGCGGCATTCCTGGAAGCGGCGGTGATCCATGCGATCGAGGGCGGTGCGCGCACCGCCGACATCGCGCGCCCCGGGCAGACGCCGGTCTCCACCGTGGAGATGGGCGATCGCATCCTGGCCGCTCTCGAGGCCATGGCGGTCACGACCCCGGCTGCTGCCCACGCTTGACGCACCGCACCGATTGAGGCCTGTTCACACCTGCTCCTCCCTCGTGAGGCAACCCGTGAAAGTGTGGTGCTGAATGTCCTCCGCTCCCGTTGCGCGCCTCGAAGACACCCTGAAATCCGGCCGCTTTGTCCTCACTGCCGAAATTACTCCGCCGGTTTCCTGCGACAGGAACGATTTGCTCGAGAAGGCGCTGCCGCTGCGCGGGCTCGCCGATGCGGTGAATGTCACCGATGGCGCGGGGGCGAGGGCGCATATGGATTCCGTCACCTCGGCAACGATCCTGTTGATGAATGGGATCGAGCCCATCCTTCAGCTCACCTGCCGCGATCGCAACCGGCTTGGGCTGCAGGCCGCGCTGATGGGGGCCGCCGCGATGGGCGTTCGCAATCTGCTGGCGCTGCGTGGCGACGACCCGACGCAGGGCGACCAACCGGAAACCAAGCCCGTCTTCGACCTCGATGCGAAGGGCTTGCTCGCGACCGCCGCGCGTATGCGCGATGCCGGCGAATTGCCGTCGGGCAAGAAGATCGGCGGCAAGGCCGATTTCTTCCTGGGCGCCGCCGATGCGCCGATCGATCCGGCACCGGACTGGAAGCCGGTCGGCCTCAAGGGCAAGGTCGAGGGCGGCGCGCGCTTCGCGCAGACCCAGTTCTGCATGGATGCCGGCGTGCTGCGGCGCTACACGCAGCGGCTGACCGAGGAGGGCGTGATCCCGGGCCTCTCGATGATCATCGGCGTCGTGCCGTTCCGCTCGGCGAAGTCGGCGCGCTGGATCAAGGAGAAGCTGTTCGGCTCGATCGTGCCGGACGCCATGATCGACCGCATGGAGGCCGCCGCCGATCCGGTCGCCGAGGGCAAGGCGATCCTGACCGATTATCTGCTGGAGATTTCCGAGATCCCCGGCGTCGCCGGCGCGCATATCATGGCGCCGATGAATGACGACGCGGTGCCGGAGGTGATCGAGGCGTTCCGCAAGCGGAAGGGATAGCGGCCAGGGTTGTCCGGGAGGCAATCTCGGTGTCGCCCCCGCCAACGGGTCCGCGCGAAGCGCGGCCCGATGACAGGCTCCAGCGGGGGCCCATATTCCGGAGCGGTGATTATGGGTCCCCGCTTTCGCGGGGACGACCAACACCGTTCTCACTTCACCGGCTCGACATCCTTCGCGCCCTTCGCGCCGATATAGACGCCGAGCAGGCGCACCGGTTCGCTCCCCGCGTTGAAGCCGTGATGCGGCACGTCCATCGCCTCCATCAGGCTGTCGCCCTTCTTGTAGGTGCGGATGCCGTGCGCGCCGTAATCCACCGACAATTCGCCCTCGAGGATATAGGCGAACAGCGGCACGCCGTGCTTGTGCGGGATGGTGCGCTGGCCGGGCGCGAGCGTGATGATCGCGGCATTCACATGCGGCTCGCCGGCGGGATAGCGCAGCTTTTCGCCGAGCACGGTGACGCCGGTCGAAAGCAGCGGCACCATCGGATAGCCCGCGGCATTGGCGGGCGCTTTCGCATCAGCGGGTTTTGTCTCGGCCGGCTTCGCGGCGGGCGCTGCGGCATCCGGCGCGCGCTGCGCCAGCGCAGGCGCGGTGAGGGCGATGAGAAGGGCGCAGGGCAGGGCGCGAGCGAAGCGGAGCATCGGGGTCCTTTCTGTTTCCTCCCCCCACGAAGTCTCTTTTCCTTCACCCTCCCCCTTGTGGGGAGGGTCGGCCGC
>JAEWHY010000183.1 GCA_023387555.1 Pseudomonadota bacterium | reverse complement strand
CCGATCGTATTCCTGCTCGCGTTCGGGGAGTCGCTGGCTTTCCTGTCGCTGTTCATTCCCGCATGGGCGCTGCTGGTCGCGATCGGCGCGCTAATTAACGCATCCGGGATTGTATTTTGGCCGATCTGGCTCGCGGCGGCCGCGGGCGCCGCCGCCGGCGACTGGGTATCATACTGGTTCGGTTTCCATTTCAAGGACCGGATCGCGCATATGTGGCCGCTGTCGCGACACCCCGACATGATGCCGCGCGGCCACGCCTTCATGGAGAAGTGGGGCATCCCCGGCATTTTCATCGGCCGGTTCTTCGGTCCGCTGCGCGCCGTTGTGCCGCTGATCGCCGGCATCCTGGAAATGGACTACTGGAAGTTCCAGTTCGCCAATGTGGTATCGGCGCTGGTCTGGGCCTATGTGCTGCTGGCCTTCGGGGACTTCGGCCTGGCGCTGGCGAAATGGATGGGGTTTGCCTCGTGGTTCGAGTGAGGGGGCGGCACGCCTGATGACCGCGATGCGCACGTTCCGCCATCCGATCGGTGCGTTCGAGCGGACCGCGCGGAGCTTTTTCGACCGCGCCATGCGCGGCATGGGACGGGTGCCCTATGTCGCCCGTGCGCAGGGCGCGCGCTTCGTGGTCGACACCACCGACCTGATCGACCGCGAGATCGCCATCAATGCGATCTGGGAGGCGGAGCAGCTCGAAGACTTCGCCGCGATCTGCCGCACGCAGCATGTCGATTGCTTCCTCGATATCGGCGCCAATGCCGGCGTCTATTCGATCCTGCTGGCGATGAAGAATCTTGGCGGCGACATCATTTCGTTCGAGCCGGACCCCGGAAACCGCGCACGGCTTCTCGCCAATATAGCCGCCAACGGATTGCAGGACCGCATCCGCGTGGTGCCCGACGCGGTCGGCGATCGGCCGGGCGAGGTGGTGCTGATGGAGGCGGGCAGCCACAATCGCGGCGAGTCCTGGATCGCCCATCCGGACAAGCCGCCGGAGGAGGCGCCGGGAGTCGCGAGTCATGTCGTGCGGCAGATCCGCTTCGATGACGTGTTCGCGTTTTCCGGCCGGACCATCCTCGTCAAGATGGATGTCGAAGGCTCGGAGTTTCACGCGCTTGCCGGCATGGAGCACACCTTGCGCGACAACCGCTGCTATCTGCAGGTCGAACTCTATTCGGATCGCTTCGAGGATCTGAAGGCGCTGTTCGCGCGGCTTGGCTATCGTTATCTCAAGACGAATTACATCGATCATTATTTCACGAATATTCCGGACGTGTCCTGACGCCGTCCCGTTTGCGGCGCGGCATCGCGGGCGGACGAACAGGCTTTGCGTCGTGAAAAAGGGCCGGGAATAAACGGCCCTGCGCGGTGTTTGCCGGACCGATTACCGTGCCAAACGTGACGGTTTACCGTTCGATCGGTTCCGCTATGCTCACAATACAGGCGGGCAAGGACATTGAAGAAGCGATCCGCCGCACGATCCAGGGAGAACACCATGACTGAATTGACACGCCGCACCGTGCTGGGCGGTGCCGCGACGCTATCGGCCGCGACGATGCTGGGCGGTCTGCAAGGGACCCCGGATGCGTTCGCGGCGGCTCCCGCGACCGGCAGACAGGCGCCGGGTTATTATCGGCACAAGATCGGTGATTTCGAGGTGACGGTGGTCACCGACGGCCGGACCGCCATTCCGCTGCCCGAGACCTATGTCGCGAACGCGAAGAAGGATCAGGTCAACGAGGTCATCGCCTCGAGCTATCTGCCGAAGGACGTTGCGACCCATCTCTATACGCCGGTGGTGATCAACACCGGCTCGAAGCTGGTCGTCATCGACACCGGTTTGGGGCTCGGCACCTTCGCCCAGAGCAAGGGCGCGGCCGGACAATTCCATTCCAATCTCGCTGCATCCGGCATCGACCCGAAGGCCGTGGATGCGGTGGTGATCTCGCATTTCCATGGCGATCACATCAACGGCCTGCTCGATGCCGACAACAAGCTCGCGTTCCCGAACGCCGAAATCATGGTGCCGGCGGCCGAGTGGAAGCAGTGGATGGACGATTCCAACATGAGCAAGGCGGCCGGTACGCCGGCCGAAGGCAATTACAAGAACGCGCGGCGCGTGTTCGGCGCGATCGGCAACAAGGTGACGCAATACGAAGACGGCAAGGAAGTGGCTTCCGGCATCAAGGCGATCGCCACGCCCGGCCACACGCCGGGGCACATGTCGTATCTCGTGACGTCGGGGCCGCGCAGCATGATCGTGCAGTCGGACATCACCGCCGGCATGGCGTTCCTGTTCGTGAAGAACCCGGACTGGCAACTCGCCTTCGACATGGACAAGCCGCTGGCCGTGCAGTCGCGCCGGAAAATCTACGACATGGCGGTTGCGGAGAAGATCCCGGTGCAGGGCTATCATTTCCCGTTCCCCGGGCTCGCCTATGTCGAGAAGGACGGCAACGGGTACCGGCTGGTTCCGGCGGGATGGAATCCGACGCTCTGACGGGGCGCATTCGAAAGGCCGCCCCGAAAGGGCGGCCTTTTTCATCGCAGGGTGTCACATCCTCCGGTGCCACATCGTCCGGTGTCACATCGAACAGCGCTTTCTTCTTTCAGTGACGGGAGCAAGCCATGACCAGCATGTCACGACGGGGTGTTCTTGCCGGCGCCGCGGCGCTCGCGATGTCCGCCTCAACGCAAGTCCGCAGCGCGAACGCGCAGACGGCTCCGGCCGAGTCCGCGGGATTTCATCGCTTCAAGGTCGGCGACATCGAGGTGACCTCGATCCTCGACGGCGTCCGCCGCGTCAAGCTGTCCGCGAGCCCGACCCGCAGCGCCAGCCTCGAACAGTTTCAGGATGCATTGGCCGAAGACAAGCTGCCGCGCGATGAAACCGGCTCGGTGTTTCATCCGCTGCTGATCCGGACCGGCGGCCGGCTGGTGATGATCGATACCGGCAACGGCCCGCGCACATTGTCCGCCGGCACCGGCCTGACCGCGCAGCGGCTCGCGGCCGCGGGCGTCGACCCCAAGCAGATCGACACCGTCATCATCTCGCATTTCCATGGCGATCATATCGGCGGACTGGTCACGCTCGACGGCGCGCCGGCATTTCCGAGTGCCGAGATCAAGGTGCCGCTCGTCGAGTGGAATTACTGGCTCGATGACGCCAACATGAACAAGGCGGCCGATGGCTCCAATCTGCGC
>JAEWHY010000179.1 GCA_023387555.1 Pseudomonadota bacterium | reverse complement strand
GCGTCAGGCCGATGGCATAAGCGGCCGCGGCGAGCAGATTGCGGCGCTCGACCACGGCCAGCAGCGCAAAGATCAGCAGCGGCATGGTGACGAGGAAGCCGAGCCGGCTGTAGAGCAAGGTCGCGAGTGCCGCGATGCCGGTGACCAGCGCGGCGTGCTGCCAGTCGCCCCACGGAATGTCGCGCAGCCGCTCGCCCTGCGCGCCGGTGATCGCGACCAGTCCGCCGAACACGATCATCATGCCGGCGAGCAGTTTCGGCAGCATGCCGGCGCCGGGCGCGGTGAGGCGTCCGAACGGCAGGCTCCAGCCGAGTATGAAGATCAGGACGCCGAAGCCGACGAAGAACAGTCCGGCGAGATGATCGGCGCGGATGTTCATGGGGTCAAAGCTCCGCAAGCGGAAAGCGGCATTGCATAGAGCCGCGTTGCCCCATGTCCGGCGACGCGACCGGCAGGCCCCTCCCCCTGAAAGGGGGAGGGGCGGGGAGGGGGTCGAAAGTCCGAATCGACCCCCACTCGTCAAGCTTCGCTTGCCGACCTCCCCCTTTCAGGAGGAGGTGAGGCTTCGCGGCACTCATCTGCAGTTGCCTGTGCGCATTCCGTGTTCGCGTCAACCGTCCACCTTGCCGATGGATTTCACCGCGGCTTCGACCCGCGCGGCATCCTGGTCCCAGAACTTCGCGAAGTCGGGCTGGTCCATGTAGAGCACGTTGTCGCCGAGGTTCTTGATCGCGTCCCTGAACTTGTCGGTGGCGACCGCCGCCTTCGCGGATTCCCGGATCGACTTGACGACCGCGTCGGGCGTGCCCTTGGGCGCGAACAGCCCGACCCAGAGATAGAACTCCACGTCGAGGCCCTGCTCCTTCAAGGTCGGAACGTCCGGCAGCGACGCCACGCGCTTGTCGGAATAGCTGGCGATCGCGCGGATCTTGCCGGACTTGATATGGGTGTTGGCGGCGGCAACCGAGGAGGCCAGCACCTGCGAATTGTTGCCGAGCAGGGCGGTGAGGGCAGGGCCGCCGCCATTGGTCGGCAGATGCCGCATCTTGATGCCGGCCGCATTCATGAATAGCTGCGTCGGCAGATGCAGCGCGCCGTAGAGTCCGGACGACGAGAACACGATCTTGTCCGGATTTTTCTTTGCGTCGTCGACGAGGTCCTTCACGGTCTTGTATGGCGTCGCGGCATTGACTACGAGCACCATTGGACCTTCGGTGAAGCGCGCGATCGGAATGAAATCGGCGCGGGTGAACTTCGGCTGCCGGCCGAACAGCTTGTCGACTTCGGCAAATCCGGAGATCGAGACGATGTGGACGAGCAGCGTGTAGCCGTCGGGCCTGGCGATGGCGGCGGCCTGCGCGCCGACCGCGCCGGCGGCGCCGGCCTTGGTTTCGATTACCGCCGGCTGCTTGATGATGGGTTCCCACACCGCCGCGAACGGGCGGCCGACCACGTCGGCAGCGCCGCCGGGCGGGAACGGATTGATCAGCGTCACCGCGCGGGACGGATAAGCGTCCTGCGCAAAGACCGGCAATGTTCGAAGAGTTGTTCCAAGAGTTGCGAAAGCCGCGGTAGAGCCCGCGACGAACTGACGTCGATCCATGAGCTTCTCCCTGTGCCTCCGGCCTTCTTTGGGCCGGATATTTTTTTCGCTGTCATGCCGGGTTCGCGAGCCTGGCTCGCGCCCCGGAATGACGGCGATAACGAGAAGCGTAACCGTTGATTGTGGGCAGGTCGAGCGTCAATCGCCGTCCATGATCGCGACCGCGCGCGTCCATCCCGCGGAGCCGCCGCGAACCTTGACCGGGAAGCAGGCAATCATGAAACCGCGCGGCGGCAGGCTTTCGAGATTGTGGAGTTTCTCGATGTGGCAATAGCCGATGTCGCGTCCGGCCTTGTGTCCCTCCCAGATCAGCTTCGGATCGCCGGTGGCGGCGTATTTCTCCTTGGTGTGCACGAACGGCGCATCCCAGCTCCAGCCATCGGTGCCGGTCACGCGCACGCCGCGCTCGAGCAGATAGAGCGTCGCCTCGCGCCCCATGCCGCAGCCTTTCGACACGTAATCGGGCTGGCCATAGGCTTTGCCGGCGGACGTGTTGATGACGACGATTTCAAATGGTGAAAGCGTGTGGCCGATGGTGTCGAGCGCCGCTTCGACATCGGCCGCAGTGACGACATAGCCGTCCGGGAAATGCCGTAAGTCGAGCTTCACGCCGGGATTGAAACACCAATCGAGCGGCACTTCGTCGATGGTGATGGCGCGCTTGCCGCCGTCCATGGTCGAAGCGAAATGCCAGGGCGCATCGAGATGCGTCGTGCAATGCGTCGACAGCCTGACCCATTCGATCGCCCAGCCCTCGGAATCCGGCAGGTCGCTTTCCTTCAGGCCGGGAAAAAAACTGCAGACTTCGGACGCTGTCTCTGCGTGGGACTTGTAGTCGATCTGCGGGCCGAAGCCGGGCGGATCGGCGATGACATCGTTTTCCAATGGTACGGATATGTCGATGATCCTGCGGGGCATGATTTTTTGTATCCTCCAAGGTGTCATCGCCGGGCTTGACCCGGCGATCCATCGCGTTGGATGAATCATGCACAGAAGATGGATGCGCGGGTCAAGCCCGCGCATGACAGCGGAGGATACGTCAATGCCCGCCTATTGGGTCGCGCGCGCGAAGATCAACGATCCGGTCGAATACAAGAAATACACCGATCAGGTGCCCGGCATCATCGCGAAATACGGCGGCAAGGTGCTGGCGCGCGGCGGCAAATTTCAGATCATGGAGGGGCCGGACAAGTTCCACCGTTTCGTGGTGATCGAGTTTCCGACCTTCGAACAGGGCGTCGCTTGCTTCACGTCGAAGGAATACGACGACGCCGCGGCGTTCCGCAGGAGCGGCGCCGGCGAGGTGGAGACGATCATGGTGGAGGGCGGGGAGTTTACGAAGTGATTGGCTCTTGCCTCTCCCTCAAAGGGGGAGGTCGCTTGCCATCGTATCTTGCCGTTGCATTGCGAAGGCAAGCGGGTGGGGGTTAAATGGATTGGTGATTGAATGAGAAGCCCCCCACCCAACCCTCCCCCTCGCAGGGAAGGGCGTTCGGGCCCGCGGCGTCTAGATTCCCAGATACAGCTTCCGGATCAAATCGTTGTTGTGCAGTTCGTCGGCCGACTTGCCGCTGAAAGCGATCTTTCCGTGCACGATGACGTAGCCGGAATCGGCGATGCGGATCGCCTGGTTGAAGTTCTGTTCCGCCATCAGGACGGTGAGCTGATACTTCGACTTCAGTTCCCGAATGGTGTCGATGGTGCGCGACACCAGCACCGGCGCAAGGCCGACCGACGGCTCGTCGATCAGCAGGATCTTCGGCGCTTCCATCAGGGCGCGGGCGAGCGCCAGCATCTGCTGCTCGCCGCCCGACATCGAGCCGGCAAGCTGGTTCTTGCGCTCGGCGAGGCGCGGGAAGGCTTCGTAGCAGAACTCGATATTCTGCTTGAGCTGCTCGCGCGCCTTCTTGCGAAACGCGCCGAGCAGCAGGTTTTCCTCGACCGTGAGACGCGGAAACAAACGCCGGCCTTCCGGAACGAGGACGA
Organism: Pseudomonadota bacterium; assembly: GCA_023387555.1. GTDB lineage: Bacteria > Pseudomonadota > Alphaproteobacteria > Rhizobiales > Xanthobacteraceae > Pseudorhodoplanes. The sequence goes on along the minus strand of JAEWHY010000179.1, from coordinate 3,793 downwards.
TACCGAGGTCGACGATCTGCTCGACACTTTTGCCGACGAGATCGTGCTTTTCGCCGTCGATCTCCGCGACGATGCTGCCCGCGGTCGGGCGGCACAAGCCCATCAGGCATTTGATCAGGGTTGATTTGCCGTTGCCGTTGGTGCCCAGCAGCACCACGGTCTTGCCGCTGTCCACGTCGAGCGACACGTTCTCCAGAACGCGCACCGCCCCGTAGCCGGCATTCACATTGGCGACACGGATGCTATTGGCCAAGATACGCCCTCTCAACCTCGGGGTCGCGGATCACGTCCTGCGGATCGCCGTCGGCGATCTTCTTGCCGCTGACCAGAACGGCCAGGCGCTGGGAGAAGCTCATCACCGCCGTCATGATGTGCTCGATCAGGATGATGGTGATGCCGCGCTCGTTGAGCGCGATCAGTAGCGCGACGATGTCCTTCACTTCGGACTCGGACAGCCCGGCCATCGCCTCGTCGGCGATCAGCAGCTTGGGTTCGGCGGCCATGGCGCGCGCCAGCTCGAGCTTGCGCATCTCGACCTGGGTCAGATCCTTCGGCTGCTTCTTCGCCTTGTGCTCCAGCCCGACGAGCCTGAGCACCTCATGGCAGCGATGATCGAGCTCCTCGCGGGTCTGCGGTTCGTCGTGGCGCAGACGCACGGTGTAGAGCAGCGGCACCCGGATGTTTTCCGCGACGGACAGGCTGTGGAACGGGCGCGGCAACTGAAAGGAGCGCGCGAGGCCAAGATGCGTGCGCTGATGCGGGGCGAGGCCGTTCATCGGCGTGCCGTCGAAGGTCACGCTGCCTGTCTCGTTGTGCAGCGTGCCGCTCATGCAGTTGACCAGCGTCGACTTGCCGGACCCGTTCGGGCCGATCAGCCCGAGCCGTTCGCCCGGGGCGACTTCGAGAGTGATGCTGTCGAGCGCGACGAAGCCGCCGAAACGCTTGCTGACATTGTCGACTTTGAGGAGCGGAGCGGTCATGAGGTCTTCACCGCGGATTTGGTGGCGGTGGCGGCGCTGTCGTCCTCGGGCTGCTTGCGGCCGAAATACTGATGCCACAGGCCGATCAGGCCGTTCGGCGCGATGATCACGAAGAACACCAGCAGGAGGCCGACGATCAGCAGGCTCACCGCGGACGAGATCGTCACGGTGGCGAGCTGCTGCAGCGTGCCGAGCAGGACCGCGCCGAGCAGCGGCCCGACCCAGCTCGTGGTGCCGCCGATCATCGGCATCGCGATCGCGTTCACCGCATAGGCGAGGCCGAAGGCCGAGGACGGCTCGAGAAAGCCGATGTAATAGGGGAACGGCGCGCCGGCCATGCCCATGAAGGCGCCGGAAATCGTGGTCGCGACCAGCTTCAGCTTCAGCGTCGGCACACCGGAGGCTTCGGCGGCGAGTTCGTCGTCGCGGATGGTGGCAAAGCCGTAGCCGAGCCGCGAGCGCTCGATGGCGCGGGCCACCGTCAGCGAGATCACGACCAGCAGCAGCATCACCAGGAACAGGTATTCGATGTAGTTGATGCCAAGCAGCGGCGCCGTGGCGGGGCGGATCACATAGGCGCCGCGCGAGCCGCCGACGAAGTCCCAGTTGATGATCAGGGTCTGCAGCACGACCGCGAGCGCCAGCGTTGCGATCGCGAAGAACACGCCGCGCAGCCGCAGCGTCAGATAGCCGGTGCCGAGCCCGACGAGGCCGGCCACGATGCCGCCGAGGATGATCAGGACCGGGATCGGCGGTATGCCGACAAGGGCCGCGATTTCCTCCGGCAGATGCCGGTTGGCGAAGGCCGGCAGCTTGGTCATCACCACGGTGGTATAGGCGCCCATGGCGAAGAACGCGGCCGAGCCGAAATTCACATAGCCGCAATAGCCGCCGAGGATGTTCCAGGCGGTCGCCAGCACAATGAATTGCAGCACCACATAGCCGGCGAAGAACAGATAGTCGTTCTGCAGCACCCGCGCTGCCATGAAGCCGGCGAGCGCGATGACGAGCGAAACGAGGAAAAACTGCCAGGTGCGCATTATCGACCCAAGATGCCGGAAGGCCGCACGGCCAGCGTGATCAACAGGAAGCCGAAGGCGACCGCGGGCGCCCAGGACGGACCGTAGAAGGTCGAGGTGATGCTTTCGACCACGCCGAGCAGCAAGGCGGCAATCAGCGTGCCGGGCAGGCTGCCCATGCCGCCAAGCACGCAGATCGCGAACACCCGGCCGATGTATTCACGCCCGACCGAAGGCTCGACCGGCTGGATGATGATGAGCAGCGCGCCGGCGATCGCGGCGGTCGCGATCGAGATCGAGAAGGCGATGCGCTTGATGCGGATCGGGTCGGCGGCCATCAGCGACAGCGCGAGCTGGTCCTGCGCCACCGCCATGATGGCGCGGCCGGTGAAGGTCTTGGTCAGGAACAGCTGCAGGCCGATTACCAGCAGCATGGAGATGGCGAAGGGCACCACCATGCGCATCGGCAGATCGAGGAAGGAGAAGCGGACCGTGGTGTCGATATAGCCGGCCTGCACATAGCGATAGTCGACGCCGAAGACGAGGATCAGGATCACTTCGGTGACGAACAGGAGGCCGAAGAAGAAGGCGAGGCCGCGCAGGGCTTCCTGCCCGCGCTTCTCGAAGGAGACGTAATAGACCTGATAGACCAGCGAGCCGAGATAATAGAACAGCGGCAGCACCAGGATGCTGACCAGGATCGGGTCGAGGCCGAAGCGCTGGTTCAGAATATAGGCGATGTAGGAGCCCAGGATGATGAAGGCCGGGTGCGCGATGTTGACGATGTCGAGGATGCCGAAGGAGATCGAAATCCCGACGGTAACCGCGGCGTAGAAGCCGCCCAGCAGGATGCCGGCGATCAGCGCATTGATGAAAAGCTCAACGGGAAAATCCATGACCGGGCGCCCTCAGTACGAAGGCCCGATACGCAAGCTGCGCGATCTCATGTCGTCTCCCCGCTCGCGCTTGTTGGGTTGTTGTGCGGCCGTTCGGCCCGCTTGTGCGCGTTGGGTCAGTATTGCCGCAACCTGCAAGTCTTGGCTAGTCCCTTGATTGCGGTGGGCAGCATTCTCGAGCCTTGCGGACCCCGGTTAACTGCTTAACGACAGTGCAACATTGATGCTCCCGCACGAATGGCGAGCAAGCCGGGATGCTGGTGTAACGACTGGTACAGTTGGGTTTTTCCGAGGTTCCAGCCGCGGCCGCGCGCGCCCTGACGCGGAGCCCCAGGGCCCCCGCCGAACTCCGCCCCTGCGACAAATTTTTCCACCAGAAAGAAAGCCGCCGATTGCCCGCGGCTTCCTCCATCCTGATTGATTGTGGGCACCGCGGCCTCACGCACCGAACCCCGGCACGGCTGAACCCGGGCTCTCGACCGTCAGGCGCACGATTTCATCGCGGCACAGACTGCATCGCGCCCAAAAGAAAAGCCGCCGGGCATGCGGCGGCTTTCTGCATCCTGATCGCGAGAGACCGCGACTTACGCGGCTTCCCTGCCGCGGACATGGTCGGGCAGCGGCAGCGGCTTGTTGGCCGAGTTCAGGAATTCGATGGTCATAAAGACCATTTCCTTGTCGCCAAGATTTTCGAGGTCATGGACCTTGCACTCGCCCGCGGCATAGGTCTCGTGCCGGGTCTCGCCGGGCTGATAGGTGTATTCGACGGTGGTGCCGTCATGCACATGCTGGCGGCCGCGCCCGCCCGATACCGCCGTCCAGAAATAATCGAGCACATGGCGGTGGAACCCGATCCGCTCGCCGGGCTGAAGCCGGATTTCCCAGACCCGCACTCTTT
>JAEWHY010000171.1 GCA_023387555.1 Pseudomonadota bacterium | reverse complement strand
AGCAGAATGGTGAACCCCTGGGACTTCAGCGCGCGGATGGTGTTGCCGATCTGCTGGATGATGACCGGCGCAAGACCTTCGGTCGGCTCGTCGAGCAAGAGCAGACGCGCACCGGTGCGCAAAATTCGCGCAATCGCCAGCATCTGCTGTTCGCCGCCGGAGAGCTTGGTGCCCTGGCTCGAACCGAGCCGTTCCTTCAGGTTCGGGAACAGCTCGAAGATCCGATCGAGCGGCAGCCCGCCGGGCTTCACCACGGGCGGCAGCATCAGGTTTTCCTCGACAGTCAGACTCGCGAAGATGCCGCGCTCCTCTGGACAGAGCGCGATGCCGGCGTGCGCGATCCTGTTCGATGGCAGGCCGATCAGTTCGCGGCCCTCGAACCGCACCGAGCCGGTGCGCTTCGCCACAATCCCCATGATCGACTTCAATGTCGTGGTCTTGCCGGCACCGTTGCGGCCGAGCAGCGTGACCACCTCCCCCGGATAGACCTCGAAGTTGACGCCGTGCAGGATGTGGGATTCGCCGTACCAGGCCTGCAGGTTCTCGACCGCCAGCAGCGCGGTGCGCGGATCAAGCATGACCGGTCCCCATATAGGCTTCGCGCACATCCGGGTTGTTCGACACGGTGGCGTAATCGCCTTCGGCGAGAATGCGACCGCGCGTCAGCACCGTAATCTTGTGCGACAGGTTCGAGACCACCGACAGATTGTGCTCGACCATCAGCGTGGTGCGATCGGCGGACACCGTCTTGATCAGCGCTGCGATGCGGTCGATGTCTTCGTGGCCCATGCCGGCGGTCGGCTCGTCAAGCAGCAGCATTTCCGGATCGAGCGCGAGCGTCGTGGCGATTTCCAGCGCGCGCTTGCGGCCATAGGGCAATTCGACCGCCGGAACATTGGCAAAGCCGGACAGTCCGACGTCGTTGATCAGCGACAAGGCGCGATCGTTGAATTCGTTCAGGACCGACCGCGAGCGCCAGAAATCGAACGACCCGCCGCGCTTGCGCTGCAGGGCGACGCGGACATTTTCCATCACCGTCAGGTGCGGAAACACCGCCGAAATCTGGAACGACCGCACCACCCCGAGGCGAGCGACATCGGCGGGCTGCATCATCGTGATGTCGCGGCCCTTGTAGAGAATCTGCCCGCGGGTCGGATTGAGGAACTTGGTCAGAAGGTTGAAGCAGGTGGTCTTGCCGGCGCCATTCGGCCCGATCAGCGCGTGGATGGTGCCGCGCTCGACCTGCAGATTGACGCCGTTGACGGCAATGAAACCGGCGAACTCCTTGGTCAAATCCCGGGTTTCGAGAATGATCTCAGCACTCATGCCCGCAACGCCTGCCCAATGTCCCCTGCCCCTGCGCCAATGACTGCACGTCTCGCGGAAATGGTAAAGCCCGCCCGCGAAAAATCGCGGGCGGGCTTTTTCCCTCGCCGGACGGCTACCGCCGGGGCGGCAGCCGTCATTTTCGCCAGTCTGGTCAGCGGACGTCGATCTTGATCGCGGTCCGCTTGATGTCGCTGCCGGACGCCTTGGGCTGTTCGACAACTTTGCCGCCGGCATCCGCGACCTTTCCGCCCGGAGCCGGAAGGACCACGATCTTGCGGGTCGGACCCTGCTTCTGCAGACGCTCGCCGAGCGAACGGGTGTTGTTCTTGACCGTCGTCAGCGGGGCCTTGTCGAAGTCGTTCTTGATACCGTCGACCTCGGGCTTGTCGCTGCACACCGCCTGGATCGTTTCCTTGCCCTTGTCGCCGAGCTTGTAGATGAACGGCGCCTTCGCACCCGGGAAGCTGACCGGAACGCCGGCCTTGATCCTGTTATCCTGCTGGAACTTGTTCGGCAGGAGGACCGTCAGCGTATCCTTCTCGTCGATATTGGTCAGCGTCAGGAAGCAATCCTTCGAGGAGACGACGGTGAAGACCGGGGTTTCACCGAGCTTGTAGACGTCCTTGTCGGAGGTGAGAGCGAGGTCCACGTCGGTCTTGACCTTGGCAACGCCTTTCTCCTTTTCCGACTTGTCCTCGTTGGCGGCGGCGCCTTCGTCGATGGGCTCCTCGTCACCGAGTTCGGCCAGCTGGCGATACTTGCCTTCGAACTGGTCGCGCGGCAGCGAGTTCTGCTGCAGGCGGCGGATGGTCGGGATCAGCTCCGGCTTGAAACCGCCGCTGGTGACGCGCTGGAACTCATCCTTGGTCATGCCGAGTTCGGCCGCCGCCATGGTGAGATCCACGTCCTGCTCGTAACGCTGGGACAGCGACGTGATCATCTCGATGCCGTTGAGATTGAGGTTCGGATCGAGACCGGCGCGATACATCGCATCCTGGAAGCGCTTGGCATCGCCGTCGAGGACTTTATCCATCCTTTCATTCTCGATGTAGAGCGCATCGATCTCACGCAGTTCCGCCCGCGAGAAGGCGCGACCGCCGGGGCCGGAGAGCGCGATCTTGCGGATCTCGTCCTTGGCCTTGATCATGCCGAACTCGTGACAGCCCATGCAGGAGATGCCGTTGGTGACCGCGAGGTCCTTGGCGCGCTTGTCCTGCACGATGTTGGTCGGGCCGGTGCTCAGCGCCTTGCCGTCCGCGGTGTTCAGGTAATAGGCCTGGAAGCCGTTCGGCAGGCTGAAGATGGTCTCGCCGCCGTCATGCTCGAACGCGTTGGGGCCTTTCGGGCCGAGCGGGTGTTCGTACAGGTTCTGACGGCCCTTGTTGCCGGCGAAGTCGTACGAGGTCCAGAAATAGCCGTGCTTCGAGGGGTGCCGCTCGATCAGGCGATTGTTGCGGCTGACGCCCGACACCTGGAAGCCGGCACGCTGGGCGATGAACTTCTTCAGGTTGGCCTCGATATCGACGCCTTCATCCTTGGCGAGCTGGTTGAAGTCCGGCGCCAGCTTGAGCAGCTTCTCGTAGAGTCCCGGGCGCGAGGCCGTGTAGGCGAACCAGTCGGCGCGCACATACGGCATCTTGCTGTCGGTGGCCGAGACCAGGAGGTTCTTGAAGCTGGTGTCCGGCTGCATCTTGTACGGATAGACCTTCAGGACGGTCTCCCAGTCCTCCGCGCTCCAGCCGAGTTCGTCGAGATTGATGCGGATGATGGTTTCGCCCGGATCGATCGCCTCGAAGCGAACCACGTCGGGCGAGCGGCTCAGGCTGTTGAGCAGCTTGACCACCGCCTGACGGTAGACCTTCATCGCCTTGTCGTCGGTGCAGGCATTCGCCAGATGCGTGAGCGTCAGGTAGCGCAGGCCCTTGCGGCGAGGCTGGATTCGCTCGCGCTCGATATCGGCCGCGATCATCCCGATCATGTCGGAGTGGCTGACATAGGACTTCGGATCGCAGGACCGCTTCAGTCCGTTGATCCAGGTCTCAAGCGCGGCGAGTTCTTCTGGGGACACCGGATCGAACTTGCCCTGCCCGTTCGCCCAGTCATACGGCATCTTCTCGTTGATGATTTCCGTGAAGAGCCGCGATGCCTTGGCGTTGCCCGGCAGCACGTAATGCGGATTGGACGCGAGTTCGTCCAGTTGCAGCACGTTGCCGAAGTTGCTGGCGGCGTTCTCGCGCTTGTGCTCGACGCCGTCGAGGTCCTTCTGGCTCAGCTGGCCGGTCTGGTGACAGCGGGCACAATGCTTCTCAAGAACATCGAAAGCCGCCTTGGCGACAGGGTCGCTTGGCGGAGGTGTTGCGGCAGACGCAGTACCGCCCAGGGAGACGCCGAGGCCGAAAACGGCGGCGACAGCCAGTCCCTGGATCGGGCTCCTTACTCGTTGACGACCGCTCATAATGGTCTCCCATTGCAAATCGTTGTGACGCGCGGCGTGACACGCCGTGTCGATAGTTTGTGTTCCGCTGGGCACGGAGGTTCAAAGCAAAAGGCGACGTGATGCATTCCCAAAAGGGCGGCGATCTGCCTGAATACTACCGCGAGTGTAACAGCAGGCTGGATATCAAAAAACAAGGGCGCGCCCGCGCCTCATCACAATTCCTTTGAGCGTTAAGCCCGGAAAAAATTTCGCGCCCAGCAACGGAAAAGACCCGCCCGGCGGGGACAAGCCGGACGGGTCAAGCGGACCGGCACAGGGTGGAAGGGGCGCATGTACCGATCACACGCTGGACAGCCTCGTAGAAACGGGACCGCAATCGCTGTGCATGGATGGGTCGCGGGAGGGCGGGCCTGGGTTCAAACCGCTGGCGCGATTGCGGTCAGCGGCCGAACAGCGACCGCAACCATGCCGACAGGGCCCGCCACAGGTCGTCGATCTTGCGCTCGAGCCAGTCGCGGGGCGATTCCGGCCATGGTGCTGTTGCAGGTTCGCGCGGATTGGCGCGCCGCCAGTCGCTCGGTGTCTCGAAGCGGCCCGCCCAGACCCCGCGCTTTGCGGCGCGCGCCTCGGCCTCCGCCTCCTTGTAGGGATTTTGGCTGCCGCGCCGTTCGATCGTGGTGGCGAAACCGGCGCGCACCATTTCCCCGGCGATATCGCGGCCATTGACGTGACAGATCGCGACGTGGCGATCGTAACGATCGGTGGAGATCTTGCGGCACTGGACGGGGCTGGTACCGATGATCCGGCGTAATTCGGACCGCGCCCGTATGCCGCATGGCCACTCCTGGCCCGCAGCATCGGTGCATTGCTGGTGCAGTTCCGGCGCATCGATTCCGTACAGCCGGTAGCGCTCCCGCCCGAGCGAGAATGAATCGCCATCGGCGAGACGGACCGGCTGCGGTCCCATCTGCGCAGACGCAGGCAGCGTCAACGCCACGGCAACGAAAATGCCGAGCGACGCAAGTCGTCGAATTTGTCCTAACGAAGGTACCAAGTCTTAGCGGCCGTCGCCCTGGGTGTTGCTTCCCGCGATGGCGTCGGACCTGTCGCCGACCGATCGCAGTGCCTCATAGGCATCCGCTAGACCTGCACCAAAATCCTTGTCCCGGCCCCGTGGCCCAAGGTCGCGGGCCGTCGAAAGCAGCACCCGGCGAACCGAATCCGGCGAAAGGCCGGGCTCGCGCTCCAGGATCAGCGCCGCGATACCGCTGACATGCGCGGCCGCAAACGAGGTCCCCGTCGTTATGTCATAGTTGCCACCCGGTGTCGGCAGCAGCAGCCGCACGCCGGGCGCGGCGACCGCAACGTGATGACCGCGATTGGAGCCCTGGAACAGCCGGTCCTGGGCGTCGGTGGCGGTCACGGCGATCACATTCGGATCGGAGGCGGGAAACAGCGGTGGCGATTTCGGCCCTGCGTTGCCGGCAGCCGCGATCAGCACGATGCCGCGCTTGCCGGCCGCGGTCAGCATCCGCGCGAGGATCGGATCCTGCGGACCGGCAAAACTCATGTTGATGACGCGCGCGCCTTTCTGCGTCGCCCACTCGAGCCCCTTCAGGATGTTGAAGGTGGTCCCTTCCGCACTTGCAGCGGCCGGATCGAACGCACGAACCGCAAGGATCCGCGCACGCGGCGCGACGCCGGTCAGCCTGGCTTGCGCAACGATCGCGCCGGCGATGCTGGTGCCATGCGAATGCGGCGACCCATCGCCACCGGCCGGATCGAACATGTCGGCGATGGTGCCTTGCAGTTCGGGATGATCGGGATCGATCCCGGAATCGATCACCGCCACCAGCACGCGATTGCCCCGCGCCAGCGTATGCGCATTCTGCAGCCGCAGCTTCTCGGCGGCGTATTGGATGCCCTCGCCGGTGCTGGATTGCTGCAGCATGAACCGATAGTTCGGCTGCACCGACAGGATGCGGGCATCCGCCTCGAGTTCACGGATCACGGTGGCGACGTTGCGGCCGTCGGGAATGGTCCAGCGGAACATCGTGGTGCCGCTGAGGCTGAAGACCTGGGACTCCTCGCGGTTCAGCCGGTGCCGGCTGGCCAGCGCCTGCACCTCCTGCTCGGTCGGACGGCCGGCGACCTCGATC
>JAEWHY010000159.1 GCA_023387555.1 Pseudomonadota bacterium | reverse complement strand
GCCCTGGAGCAAGCTCCCGACGAAGCCACCGCCAAGGCGTATCTGCGCGCGGCCGGACTGCCGGTGCCGCAAGGCATCCGCGCCGCCAGCGTCGCCGAGGCGGTCGCCGCGGCGGAAAAGCTCGGCTTCCCCGTCGCGCTGAAGGCGCTGGGCATCGCGCACAAGTCGGAGGCCGGCGCCGTGCGGCTGAACCTCGCCGACCCGACCGCGGTCGAGGAAGCGGCGCAGGCGCTGCTGCCGCTGGGCAGCGGCCTCTATGTCGAGCGCATGGTGTCGGGCGGCGTCGCCGAGCTCATCGTCGGCATCACGCGCGACCCGATCTTCGGCCCGGTGATGACGGTCGGCTCCGGCGGCGTGCTGGTGGAACTGCTCAAGGATTACGCCACGCTGATCCTGCCCGCCACGCGCGCAGAGGTGGAAGCCGCGCTGCGCAGCCTGAAGCTGTTTCCGCTGCTCGACGGTTTTCGCGGGCGGCCGAAGGCGGATCTTCCCGCCGCGATCGATGCCATCCTGGACATCGGCGCCTTCGCGCTCGCCCATCGCGACGCGATCGCGGAGATGGACGTCAATCCGCTGATCGTCTGCGCCGGCGGACAGGGCGCCTGGATCGCCGACGCATTGATCGTTTCGGCGCCTCCGGCAACAATGCCGCCCCGGTCAGCTGCGCTGACCGACCCTCCCCTCACGGGGGAGGGATACGCAGGCCCTGGAGACAAGCCATGACGGACGTCATCAAGACCCGGCGCGAAGGCGCCATCCTCGAGGTCACGCTCGACCGGCCGAAGGCCAATGCCATCGACCTGAAGACATCGCGGCTCATGGGCGAGACCTTCAGGGCCTTTCGCGATGATCCGGAGCTGCGTGTCGCGATCGTGAAGACGGCGGGCGACAAGTTCTTCTCCGCCGGCTGGGATCTGAAGGCGGCGGCCGCGGGCGATGCCGTCGACGGCGACTACGGCGTCGGCGGCTTCGGCGGGCTGCAGGAGCTTCGCGACCTCAACAAGCCGGTGATCGCCTGCGTCAACGGCATGGCGGTGGGCGGCGGCTTCGAACTGGCGCTGTCCTGCGACCTGATCTATGCCTCCGACCATTCCTCCTTCTCGCTGCCGGAGATCCGGGCCGGCACGCTGGCCGATGCGGCAACGGTCAAGCTGCCGAAGCGCATCCCCTACCACGTCGCGATGGATCTGCTGCTCACCGGCCGCTGGATGGACGTGCACGAGGCACATCGCTGGGGCCTGGTCAACGAGGTGCTGCCGAAGGAGAAGCTCGAGGACCGCGTCTGGGAGATCGCCCGGCTGCTTGCCGGCGGGCCGCCGCTGGTCTTCGCGTCGATCAAGGAGGTGGTGCGGGCAGCCGAGGCCATGACCTTCCAGGACGCGATGAACAGGATCACGCGCCGTCAGTTTCCGACCGTCGATATCCTGTATGGCTCCGAGGACAACCTCGAAGGTTTTCGCGCCTTCGCGGAAAAACGCGATCCGGTCTGGAAGGGCCGGTAGCGGCGACGTCATGACGGCGATGGCGCCTGCCCGCAGCACTGGCAATACGGTACGGGAGAATTCTAGGCTGAGGACCGCATGATCGAGTACCGAAAACTGCTCGACGCCCAGACCCTGGCATTCATCGACCGCACGAATGCCTGGTATCCCCAGGACGCTGTCGATCGCTCGGTCGAGGAGCAGCGCGCCATCTACGACGCCATGTGCCGCGAATTCTTCCGCGGCTATCCGGAAGGTGTCGCCGTGGATGACGCCGCGATCGTACTCGCCGACCGCACGCTCCCGATCCGTCTCTACGGCACCACGGCGGCCCCCGCCGCGACCGTTCTCTATTTCCACGGCGGCGGGTTCATGCTCGGCGGGCTGGACAGCCACGACGACGTCTGCGCCGAACTTGCCGCCGCGACCGGCTGCCAGGTGATCGCCCTCGACTACCGTCTGGCGCCGGAGCACACGCATCCGGCCCAGTTCGACGATGCTCTCGCCGCGTTCGAATGGGCGGCGGCGCGCGGCCAACGGCCCATCCTGCTTTGCGGTGACTCGGCCGGTGGCACGCTGGCGGCCACCGTCAGCCATGCCACTCGGGGCCACGAACGCCGGCCCGCCGGCCAGGTGCTGATCTATCCGGCTCTTGGCGGCGATCACGGCAACGGCTCCTACGTGAAGCACGCAGAGGCGCCGATGCTGACCACGCGGGACATGGATTTCTATCGCGACATCCGCGCCGGGGGCCGCGACGTCCGTGGCGACGTCACCTTTGCGCCGCTGGCCGATACCGACTACGCCGGTCTGCCGCCCACCGCCATCGTCACGGCCGAGTTCGATCCGCTCTCCGGCGACGGCGAAACCTATCGCGACCGGATCGTCGCCGCCGGCGGCAGGGCCCTGTGGATCGAAGAGCCGGGCCTGGTTCATGGCTATCTCCGCGCCCGCCATATGGTGGAGCGCGCCCGCCTGAGTTTCAACCGCGTCGCCGATCTGCTCCGCTTGCTGACCAAGCCCTGAAAGGGCTACGCCACCGACCAGCCGCCATCGACCATGATGTTGGCGCCGGTGATCAGCGAGGCCGCCGGCGACGCCAGGAACACGACCGCCCCCGCGACGTCGATCGGGTCGCCGATGCGGCCGAGCGGGATGTGGCCCAGCACCTGCGCGTGAAAGCTCGGGTCTTCGAGCGAAGGCCGCGTTCCGTCGGTCCAGATG
>JAEWHY010000152.1 GCA_023387555.1 Pseudomonadota bacterium | reverse complement strand
TGTGAGCGCTCAGGCGGCTGTTACTGACTCCGGGTCTCACTCCTGGAGTCGACACGATGATCAGAACTCTCCTGGCCTTGCCGCTCGCAGCGGCATTGATGTCCGCGGCGAATGCCGCGCCGGCTCTCGTTCAGCAGATCGAAATCCGCCCCGCTGTCGAGCAGGTTGCGCAAGGCTGCGGCCCCAACCGCTATCGCGGACCCGGCGGCGCATGCCACCGCTACGGCACCGGGCCTTATCCGGGTGGCTATTACGGCCGCTACGTGTGGACCGGGCCCAGCTGCCCTCCGGGCTATTGGCGCGGGCCGTGGGGTCATTGCCGCGACACGCCCTATCACGGGCCGCTGCCGGGCGGCGGATGGCGCTGAATTGAGGACTTGCCGAAGCAGCAGGCCTGAAATTGCGAAGGCCGGGATCCCCCAATCCCGGCCTTCGCAGCCCCCGCTAAATCATCGAACCGGAATTCAAAGCCACCGAACGCTTCGGATCACCGAACGCTTCGGACTGGCCCTCGGATTGAGTCACACGGTCGCGGCCCCCGCCGCGTAGCCCCCCAGCCCCGTGATTCGCTCAACCCTTTGCCGGTTCTGAAGCGCATGCTATGCGGTGATCCCGCCTGCGGCCAATCGCTAATGCGACCGCGTGCCGCGTTTCCTGCCGATCTCCGGCGCCATGTGACAAAAAAGCATCAACGGCTATGAGCGACCGTTACGTCATACCACCGCCTCCGCAAGCCGCGCTTGCAATCAAAGGATCGTCCGAGAAGTTTCCGGTGCGCCGCATCTGGTGCGTCGGCCGCAATTACATCGAACACATTCGCGAAATGGGACAGGACGAGCGCGCGGCCCCGTTCTTCTTCGCCAAGCCGGCCGACGCGATTATCGGCGATGGCAGCGTGGTGCCCTACCCGCCGCTGAGCAAGGATGTGCAGCACGAGGTCGAACTCGTGGTGGCGCTGAAATCCGGCGGGCTGAACATCAAGCCGGAACAGGCCAATGACTGCATCTGGGGTTATGGCGTCGGCATCGACCTGACCCGCCGCGACCTGCAGATCGCCTCGCGCGAGGTGAAGCGGCCGTGGGAAATCGGCAAGGCATTCGATGCCTCCGCCCCCTGCGGTGCGCTGGTGCCGGCCTCCGAGATCGGCCATCCGACCAAGGGCCGCATCACCCTCAAGGTGAACGGCCAGATCAGGCAGGACGGCGATCTCGACCAGATGATCTGGAATGTCCCGGAGACGATCTGGAAATTGTCGGAGATGGTCGAGCTTGCCGCCGGCGACATCATCATGACCGGGACGCCGGCCGGCGTCGGCGCGGTCAATGTCGGCGACAAGGTCGAATGCGACGTCGAAGGCATCGGATCGCTGACCGTGACGATAGGCAAGCCGAAGGCCTGAGCGCTTTATCAAAATGAAAAGCCCTCGCGACACTGTCGCGAGGGCTTTTTTATTGCCGATTGCTGCGCCTCAAGCCGCCTGCGGCTTGATCAGGCCTTCCGCCTTCATGGCGTCCTGCACCTTAGGCCGGGCGCGGATGCGGGTGCGCAGATCGTTCAGGTTCGGCCATTGCGCGATGTCGATGTCCTGGAACCGCGCCCAGTTCGACACCACGAAGAGGTAGATGTCGGCGACCGAATAGCTGTCGCCGACCAGCCACTGCCGGCCGGCCAGCTTGCCGTCGACGAAGGCGAAACCCTTCATCACATTGTCCTTGGCGATCACGCGATAATCGCCGGGCGTGCCGTCCTTGAACAGCGGCGTGAACTGCTTGTGCAATTCGGTCGCAATGAAGATCAGCCACTCCAGCACGCGGTAATGATCCATGGTGCCCGCTTTCGGCAACAGGCCGGCTTCGGGCTTCTGGTCGGCGACATACTGCAGCAGCACCGCCGCCTCGGTCATGGTCTCACCGTTGTCGAGCTTGAGCACCGGCACCACGCCCTTCGGATTCACATCCCAGAAATTCTCGCCACCCTTGGTGACCTTTTCCTTGTTGTCGACGCGCTCGAGATCGAACGGGATACCGGCCTCATGCAGGGCGATATTGACGGCGAGCGAGCACGCGCCAGGCGAAAAATACAGCTTCATTCAGTCCTCCCATTTCGGTCCCCCTTGGGGCGCCAGCCCGTCGGTGCGTCCGATGTGCCGGGGCCCGCTTGGCTAGTCAAATGCCGGTTGCGGGGTGCTGCTCCAACCCGCCGGAATTGCTGCAGATCGCAGGTCTGCGCCGCGCAAAATGCCGCGCCGGGATCCCGTCAGGAGCTGCCCATCGAGACTTCCCATCGAGGAACCAAATCAGATATGGCCCGTTAAGCACGAGGCCGGACCAGGACAGCCGCTTTTTGTGAGGACGATGACCATGCTCGCAGCCCGAAAGACGATGCACATCGTCGAACCGGAGGCCCTCGGCGATGTCACTCTGGCGCCGTCGCAACTGACCGGACGCAGCGAAAGCCAGCTGGCACGCGCCATGGCCAACGCCCTCGACGAAAAGCGTCCGTCGACCGCCTCGCAGGCGCTCAGCCAGTTGCGCGCGATGTTTCCGGGATCCCCGCTGACCACACGGGTCGCAGCGTTGAATGCGATGATGCGGCGCTGATGACCGCCGCATCCTGACGCTCCGATACGCTACATTCCGAGATAGGCCTGCCGGACGCGGTCGTCCGCCAGCAGTTCCTCACCGGTGCCGGTCAGTGTGATCCGGCCGTTCTCCAGCACATAGGCGCGGCTCGCGAGCTTGAGCGAGACCGCCACATTCTGCTCCACCAGCACGCAGGTCAGCCCGTCGCGATTGAGATCGCGGATGGTGGCAAGCACATCCTGCACCAGCGCCGGCGCGAGACCGAGCGAGGGCTCGTCGAACATCACGAGTTCAGGCTCACCCATCAGGCAGCGGCCGATCGCCAGCATCTGCTGCTCGCCGCCCGACAGCGTCCCGGCCGCCTGGCCCGAGCGCTCGCGCAGCCGCGGAAACATCTCGAGCACGCGCTCGCGGTTCTTGAAGCGCGTCGCACGGGCCCGCGGCAGCATCGCACCCATGTCGAGGTTTTCGGAGACCGACAGATTCGGGAAGATCTGGCGGCCCTCGGCCACCTGCCCGATGCCGAGATTGCAGACCTTGTGGCTCGGCAGCCCGGCAATGTCGTTACCGCGGAACCGGATGGTGCCGCGCGCCGGGCGGACCATGCCGCCGATGGTGCGGATCAGCGACGTCTTGCCGGCGCCATTGGCGCCGACGATGGCGACAATCGCGCCCTCCGGCACCTCGACGGACACACCGTCGAGCGCCTGGGCATCGCCGTAGAACACATCGAGCGCTTCGACCGTCAGCATCAGTGCACGGCCTCCGCCCCGAGATAGCAGGCGAGCACATCGGGATCGCGGGTCACCACTTCGGGCGTGCCTTCCGCGATCACCTTGCCGTAGTTGACCACCACGATGCGCCGCGACAGTGCCATGACGGCGCGCATCACATGCTCGATCAGGAGGATGGTCAGGCCGGTGTCGTCGTTGAGCTTGCGGAACACGCCGACCATGCGGTCGGTCTCGGTCGGGCGCAGGCCGGCCATCACCTCGTCCAGCAGCAGGTTTTTCGGCTTGGTTGCGAGCGCCCGCGCCACTTCCAGGCATTTACGGTCGGGCAGCGTGATGCCCGTGGGGCGCGCGCTGCGTTTGTCGTCAAGGCCAAGCAATTTCAGGACATCGTTGGCGTAGTCGCGCGCTTCCTTCACGTCATCAGTCCAGGCCAGCGCGCCGATCGCGACATTCTCCTCGACCGTGAGATCGTTGAAGGG
>JAEWHY010000123.1 GCA_023387555.1 Pseudomonadota bacterium | reverse complement strand
CTGCGCGAGTCTGTCGCTCACCCCTTCGGGCAGATCGTGCACGATCTGCCCGAAGGGGTGAGCGACAGACTCGCGCAGATTCTCGACGAGGTGGTCCACCACACCCGCGAACTGAAAGACGGCCTGATGTCGATGCGCGCGCAGGCGGTTGGAACGGTGTTCCAGCGTATGCCGCGGCTGGTACGCGAAACCGCCGTCAAGGTCGGCAAGAAGGTGCGGCTCGAACTCGCAGGCGAGACCACGGAGGTCGATCGCTCGATCATCGAACGCCTCACTGATCCGCTGACCCATATCATCCGCAATTCCGTCGATCACGGGATCGAGTCGCCGGACGTGCGCCTCGCGGCTGGCAAGAACGAGGAAGGGACGATCCGTCTGTCGGCCGATCATCGCGGCGGCCGAATCGTGATCGAGGTAAGCGACGACGGCGGCGGCATCAACACCGAGAAGGTGCTTCAGAAAGCGCGCGAGAAGGGGCTGGTCAGTCCCGATGCCGTGCTCACCGAGGACGAGATCAACAACCTGATCATGATGCCGGGCTTTTCGACCGCGGATGTGATCTCCGACATATCCGGCCGCGGCGTCGGGATGGACGTGGTGAAGACCAACATCCAGGAAATCGGCGGCCGGCTCTCGCTGCATTCGGTGCGCGGCAAGGGCACCGTCATCCAGTTCTCGCTGCCGCTGACGCTTGCGGTTATGGACGGCATGGTGATCAAGGTCGGCCGAGAGACCTACGTGATGCCGATGTCGATGATCGTGGAATGCCTGAGGCCGCCACAGTCCAGCATCAACAATCTGGTCGGCACCCGTGGCATGCTGCAGTTGCGCGGCGACCTGGTTCCGTTGGTCTATCTCGGCGACCTCCTGCATATCGGATCGTCCGCGGACCTGTCGGGCGAGTGCGTGGTGATCATCACCGATGCCGGTGACGGAACGCGGCTCGGACTGGTGGCCGATGAATTGTGCGGGCACCAGCAGGTCGTGGTGAAGAGCATCGAAGAAAGCTACGGCCCCGTCCCTGGGGTCGCGGCGGCTACCATCCTCGGTAACGGAAGTGTGGCGCTGATTCTCGACGTGGAGAAGCTGTCCGATCTTGCGGGCGAGCCCGCGACGTCGGCTGCGGCGCACAGGGGCCATGGATTCGCGAAGGTTGCGTGAGGGTGCGCTGGGTCTGAGGCCGGGCTGACCCAGTGTCGTCCTTTGAGCAAGGAGAAACGATTATGCCAAATGCGGTCGCGCTGAAGGTCCTGGTCGTGGATGACCAGGAAAGCGTCCGGAAGATGACTTCGCTGATCCTTGGGCAGATCGGCATCCGGCATATCCATGAAGCCGAAAACGGCAAGAAGGCGATGGAAATTGCGTCGCTGCAGCCGATCGACCTCATTCTCTCCGATTATTACATGGACGAGATGGACGGGCTTGAACTGCTGCGTGCGGTGCGCGGGCATCCGGTAGTCCGGCGCGTGCCGTTCATTCTGTTGACCGGCCGCGGGGATCGCGAGCTAGTGGTCAAGGCCGCCCAGGCCGGTGTGAACAATTATCTGATCAAGCCCTTCACGCCTCAGGTGCTGCGCCAGAAGATCGAACAGGTCATGGGAAAGCTGTCGTAAATGAGCGTGAGTGCTGCGGGTGGCGTCGGCGTCGATGGGCGAATGGAGTCCGTCGCTGCTCCGGATAGCGCATTGACCGAGGTCGCAGCCCTGCTCGGCGTCCTGGCGACGCTGTTTCTCGACAATGTCCGTGAACTGGAGGATACGGTTGCACGCGTGACGCATCTGGTGATGCGCGATGGCAAGCCGGATCGCGAGTTGATTATGACCCTGCAAAGCTTCGATCGGCTCAAGCAGGAATTCGAGGCCTTGAGCGGCGCGCTTGCCCGCTACGCCGAGTCAACGCACACGATGTTGCCGTCCGGCAACGAGGCGCCGCGCCAGCCGTTCGGCCGCGACGTCATTCACAGCATCGTTCTATCGGATTTGCGGGAACGCTTCCTGGGGCGTCTCGAGAATGGCCTCGGTACGGTGTTCCAGCCGCCATCCGAACCCTCCGACGACGAACTTGAGGTCGACGTGATCTTCTAGCCGAGCGGCGCGTCTTTCC
Organism: Pseudomonadota bacterium; assembly: GCA_023387555.1. Lineage (GTDB taxonomy): Bacteria > Pseudomonadota > Alphaproteobacteria > Rhizobiales > Xanthobacteraceae > Pseudorhodoplanes. The sequence continues at coordinate 6,597 of JAEWHY010000123.1, read as the reverse complement.
CCGGCAGGCTTCGGCTTGCGCGCTCCAGCATGCGGTGAAGGCCGTTTGTCATCTCCGGCACCTGGTCGGGCTGGACATTGCGGTAGGCGTCCTGCCTCGCGAGGTTGAGCGCGTCGATGTGACAGTCGATCACCTCGCTATCATAGGGGGCGCCGTTCCTGACGGTGTCGATCACCTTGCTCAAATTGTCAGCAACGAAGCTGACCAGCGCGAGGCCCATGGTGGTGCCGGTATCGCGCAATTGACGGCAACGGGCATAGATCTCGTCGAGTTGCGGGTCGTCAGCGGATCGATCGACCTTCTGCAATGCCAGTGTCAGTTCCTGCAGTTCGCGGCCGACCCAATCCACGAACTCGGACCTGAATTCGTCGATCCCGGCTTCCGCCTGCTGGATGGCAATGTCGCGCGGCACGCCGCCCGGGCGCTGCGCGAGCTCCTGGAAGCGGGTCTTCACGGAGAAGATCCGCACATTCGGAGGCGTCTTGCCGGTCATTCACTCTGTCCCGCACGCGCAGCCTGAAACAGACTGTCGATATCGTCCTGTCCGAGGTTGGGCTCGGTGGCCTCGGCGATTTCGATGCTCCTGTCGCTCGCCCTGCGGCCGACTCCCGTCGGATAGCCCTCGATCTTGAACCGCCGGTCGGGCCCGAAATAGGTCGGGCAATCGATGAACTGACGCCGGTCGAACGCGATCCATACCAGGCGATCGTACAGGGTCGTCGGCGACATCGGTTTCGCCACGACCATGCTGGCGCCCGCGTCGCGCGCTTCCTTTACCGTCGATTGCTGCGCATCGCTGGTCATGATGAGGATCGGGAGCGTCCGGTTCTCGTTGTCGGTGTTGCGGCGGATCGCTTGCGTGACGGCGAGTCCACCCTGCGGCGGCAGCTTCGCGTCGAGTATAAGGATGTCGATCTTCTGCTGCATCAATGCGGCAAGGACATCCGCCGCATCGGCTGCCTCCAGAATGCGGTTGGCCCCGAAGCCGCGCAGCATCCCGTAGACGACCCGGCGCATGTAGGTCCCGGAATCGGCGATCAGGATCGTCAGGTCACGCAGATTGACGGAGACGTTTTTCAGCGATCGCGGCTTTTGTTCGGCAGCTTGCACGATAATCACCCGAAGCGACCGACGCGGTCCGGTCAGGGGCCCGATACCCCCAGGGAAGCCCGGGTTATCCATGTCTGATTGAGGATAACGCGAAGTTAACGCGGCCGCGACGGAGGGCATTGAACCTGCGGCCTGTCCAAGCCGTCCAATTTTCCGAGCACGGGAACAGCCAACCGGATTTCGAGTTAATGGGCCATGAGCAATGTCGTACCAATTGCTGCAAAGCGCGCCGAACGGCTCAAGCGAGCGCTGGAGGCCTATGGCCGCAGCGGCGAATCCGTGATCGTGGAGACCCGGACCGCGCAGATTTTCGCCGAAAAGATCACCTGCCGCGGGCGCTTCGCGGAAATTCTGAACGAGTTCGGCGACTATTTCGTCATCGACTACGCCGACATCCGCGGTCTGCGGCCCGTTGCGGTGGCGCAGACCAGCGCGGTCAATGCCCGGGGCGAATTCATTCCGGTTCATGAGGCGGTGACTTCGCCGTCCCAGGTGCCGGTGCTGCCTTTCGTGCCCCGACATGGGCGCAGGTGAACGTCACTTCATACCCGAGAGGGGCGATCTTCGGCACCCAATAGTTCAGTCGCCCGCCCGTCGCATTCGCGGGCCTGACGGACAAGAGATTCCGGCCGCAGTTTGATTGCAGCCGTCTGCGTTCCGACGCAAATGCGCGCGGCTTAATAGTCCTCCTTATTTTGTCCGCCTTCAGCTAGAATGAGTTTGCACGAAGCCGGGGGCGGCATTCGGGTACGCGGCAGCTCATGAACATCATACTCGTCAAGATTCTGGCGACGGCGCTTGCTTTCAGCCAGGCCACGACCCGGCCCGAGGCCATCAAGACCGAGTTCGACGCCGGCTCCGACAAGGCGGAGGTGGAGCAGCTGCTGCAGGCGGGCTGTCTCCACATGCGGAAATCCTTCGACATAGAGCAGATCAATCTCGATGACCTGATCGCTACCGCGATGGATGACAAGGGCGCGATCGGCGATGAGATCAAGGTGCTGAAGGGCTTATCCTTTTCCGACCTGCACGCGGTTTATCGACAATATTGCAAGGGCGAGAGGGTCGAGAATTCGCCGGTCGACCTGACCCAGGTCATCGCGTTCTACAACGAAGCCCTGAAGGATATTCCGGATGTCGGGCGCCTGAAGGATCTGAGGCTGCCCGGCATGACGCTGATCCTGGACGGCAAGGGGGCGCCGTTCTCTGAAGTTTACACCCCGGAGAACAGGCGGGTCTGGGTATCGATTTCGGATATTCCCGACACGGTGCGCAATGCGTTCATTGCCGCCGAGGACAAACGCTTCCTTCAGCATCGTGGCGTCGACGAACGGGGCCTCGTCCGCGCCTTTGTCGGGAACCTGGCGCAGCCGGGCCGGCCGCAGGGCGGCTCGACCATTACCCAGCAACTCGCGAAGACGGTGCTGGTCGGCAACGACGTGACCTATGAGCGCAAGCTGCGCGAGATCATCGTCGCATCGCAGATCGAACGGACACTCAGCAAGCGCGAGATTCTCGAGCTCTATCTCAATTCGATCTATCTCGGCCGCGGCGCCTGGGGCGTGGAGATGGCCGCGCGCGGATATTTCGGGAAGTCTGTCGGGGCCCTGACGCTGGTCGAGGCCGCGTTCATTGCGGGTCTGGCGAAGGGACCAAGCTATTTCAGTCCCGATCGCAATGCCGCTCGTGCCCGCTCACGCCTTGCCTATGTGCTGGGCCGGATGCGCGAAGACGACATGATCGAGGCGGTGGATGCAAAGGTTCAGCTGCCGCCGATGGTTCCCTACGAACGGCTGCGCCCGGACATCGGCTTGCACTTCGTCGATCACGTTTCAAGGGAAGCGCGCTCGATCCCGGGCGTTGGTGCGCTCGATGCCTCGTCCTACGTCGTGCGCTCGACCATCAACCCCGAGCTTCAGCGCGCGATCGAATCGGTGCTGCAGGAGGCGCTGGCGCGTTACGAACTGAATACGGGGCGCTACAAGTTTCAGGGGCCGGAAACGAATATCGCGGATGCGCTCAAGGCGAAGGCGGAGAGTAGCGAGGCAGGCGAGCCGGCTTGGCTCACCGCGCTCAAGGCTGCCCGGTTGCCGCTTTACGATGTGCATTGGCAGGCGGCCGTCGTGCTGGAAAACGGTCGCGGCAAGCGCGGCGAGGTCACCAATGTCGGCCTGATGGATGGCCGGATCGTGCCGCTCAATCCCTGGAGCGCGGCGGTCCGGCGCGCCCTGCAGGTCAATGACGTGATCTACGTGCGCGTTCGGGAAGCCGCCGGCAAGCAGGGGGCGCGCGCCGAACTGCGGGTGCGACCGAGCGTGCAGGGTGCGGCGCTCGTCATGGAAAACCGGACCGGCCGCATTCTTGCGATGACGGGGGGGTTCTCCTATCCGCAAAGCCAGCTCAACCGCGCCGTCCAGAGCGCCCGGCAGCCTGGCTCGACCCTGAAGCCGGTCACTTTTCTGGCCGGGCTTCGTAACGGCCTGCAGCCGAATACGCTGGTGATGGACTCGCCGATCGTGCTTCCGCCGATCGGCGGCTCCGGGCGCGCCCGCGCGAAGGACTACTGGGCGCCGCGTGGTGGATCCGGCGGTGCGGTCACTCTGCGCCGCGCGCTCGAGGACTCGCGCAATCTCGCGACCGCCCAGCTGATGGCCAACGGTATCGAAGGCAGTGCCGAGGAGGGCCTCGACAAGATCTGCGAACTGGCTGTGGAGGCGCAGCTCTACAAGGAGTGCAGCCGCTTCTATCCCTTCATACTCGGCGCGCAGCCCTTGCGGATGATCGACCTCGCCGCCTTCTATGCGGCGATCGCGAACGAGGGCGCACGCCCGGTCCCGCGTGTGATCGATTCCATCGAGCACCAGGGGCGGCAGATCTTCAAGGCCGACAACAATGCCGTAACCTGGATCGGCTCCGTCGACCGTGCGGCGTTCTTCCAGCTCAAGTCGATGTTGCAGGGCGTGCTGTCACGCGGCACCGCAAGATCGGTCAAGCACCTTGCGACCTATGCCGCCGGCAAGACCGGCACCACCGATAACGAGCTCGATGCCTGGTTTGCCGGCTTCACCAACGATGTGACGGTGGTGTTGTGGGTGGGCTACGACAATGCGGAGGGCCGCCGCACGCTGGGCCCTGGCCAGACTGGCGCGCGAGTCGCCCTGCCGATGTTTGAACCGATCCTCGAAGCGGTGTGGCGCACCCACGCGCCGAAGGTCGCGTTGAGTGGTCCGTCGAAAGACGCTGCGCGTCAGCTTGTGGCCGTACGGGTCGATCCTTATACCGGCGACGTCGACCAGTACGGCGGGCAGGGCGGCAGCGTCGAGTATCTGCGCCGTGACGCCGTCGGCGGGATCAGCGATACCCGGTATCGGATCGTGTCGCGCGGGGACAATTATTACTATGATCGCGGGCGCGCCGGCTATGAAGAGGACGGCAGCCGTGTGCAGGCATGGCCCTATGACAGCCGCTACGGCTTCCGCGACTTTTTCCAGCAGCAGCCGGGGTATTATTCGGGCTATTATTACGGACAGCGCGTTCAGCCGCGCAGTCCTCAGTTCCCGGATGATAACCCATACCGGCGCCCGCGCCGCGTCGATCCGGATTACTTCTTCGGGCGCCAGCCATATTGAGCGGGATTGAATGAGACTTGCAGCAGCCGTTGTTCTTGCCGCAGTTGTTCTGAGCGGCTGCGGCGTGGCACGGGCCGCGGAGTTCAAGCTTGAACAGGCGGCGTCGCTTGGCTCCGTGCCGCTCGACAAGCTGGATCGTCGCACCATCGTCTTTGCCGAGCAGCGGGCCGACAAGGCCACCGATGCGGCGAGCGAATTGATTCCGTTTGACGAATGGACGCGCAAGTATCCGGTCCACTATCGTTTTCTGTCGCTGTTTCCGAGCTTCAAGGAACCTGCAGGCGTCAGGCTGTCGATGTATGTCGCGGAAGCGCGCTTCCGCCTGCCGAAGCCGGCGTCGTCGTTCGACCTTTCGCGCTATGCCAACGTCCCCTTCCTCGAAAAGCTCGATCCGGCGATCAAGCACCGGCCGATCGCTGCCACCGATGCGGTCCCGAATAATGAGACGTCCGCGCATAATCGTCAGCCGCTGCGCAACTGGTGCCAGGATGCGGCCGCCTGCTTTCAGTCGCGCTACAGGTTCGAAGGCAGAATTCCGGCGGGCATCATGCTGGTCAACAAGCTGCGCGACGAGACCAAGAAGCCGATCCCGGATTACATCGACTTTCAGAGCGAGATCAGATTGCGCTCTCCGGACGAACTGCAGTTTGGCGGCTTCGGCGAGCTCACGGGCATCGACACGCCGGTCGGCGGCGTGTTCGAGCAGAGCATCTTCTGGGTCAATCAGGTGATCCATTCCGGCAAGATCCTGGCCGTCATCCAGGAGAACCCGGCCGAACGGAATGAAGCAATCGCGACCGTCTATCTGGCGCTCGCGATCCGCAGCGATATTCTGACCAAGCAGCGCGATTTCCTGAGCGCTCCGATTCTGCGCAACCTCGTGCCGGCGCAACTGCTGATGGGGCGGAGCTCCTTCAACAACGGCGACTCCATCAGCGCCGGGCTGCCGCAATTTGCCCGCGGCCGCATCAAGGCGATTGCCGCGATCATCGAACAGGAACGCTGACGGCCTCCCTCGAGGCGCAGCAGGCGCGCGGACAACCTGCGGTCCTGCGACAAAATATCTATGCTGCGCGCAATCCCGCCTGGCGCCTTTGACGGCATTTGGCGCAATGCTAAAGTTACAGTGTCATATATGGCTTTCAGGAGACTCTATGTCGTCAACGGTCGAACGCCGCACGTTTTTGGGATTGGCTGGCGCCAGTCTCCTGGTTTCTGCCGTGCCGGCCTTCGGGCAAGGCCGTCAGATCCGCAAGATCGCGATCATGACCGCCGATCGCGGCACCGATATGGGCTGGAATCAGCAGGGTATCGAAAGCGCCCGCGAGGCTGCGAAGCGTACGGGTGTGGCGATCGAGGTCGCCGAGGGCATCGGCTACGGTGATATCCGGCCGATCATGCGCGAACTGGTGGCCAACGGCGCCGACTTCATCATTGCGCACGCCAGCGGCTACAACGCGACCGCTTTTGAGGTGGGCGTCGAGCGCAACGTCCCGGTCGCGGTGGTCGACACGCCCAAGAAGGTGGTCAAGGACGGGCTGGTCGTCGACTATACGCTGTCCGGCCACCAGGGCGCTTATCTCGCCGGCATTCTGGCGGCCCGCGCAACGCGGTCGGGGACGCTCGGCGTCGTCGTGTCGGCCGAGCCGCCGCCGTGGAATTCCCAGTCGGCTGGCTTCGCGCGCGGGGCGCGGTCGGTGCGTCCCGATATCCCGATCCGCTATGCCGTCATTGGTCCGGCTGCCTATGGCGATGCGGGCGGCGGGCGGCGTGTGGCGGAAGCGGTTATTGCGTCCGGCGCCGATATCATCTTCGGTCAGGGCAATGGCTCAACCATGGGCATGCTGCAGGCCATCAC
>JAEWHY010000080.1 GCA_023387555.1 Pseudomonadota bacterium | reverse complement strand
AGCATGTCCTGCGCGGGCGCGTCCCCCGCTTCCGCCGCTTTCCGGTACAGTTCGGCGGCGCGCTGATAGTCCTGCGCCACAGCCTCGCCCTTGAAATAGAGCGCAGCGAGGTTGCGCTGTCCGACAGGGTCACCGGCATCGGCCGAGAGCGAGAGCCATTTCAGCGCCAGCGCGGGATCGCGTTCGACCCCGAGCCCTTCCGCAAAACAGGCACCGACGTTGTTCTGCGCGCGGCCGACCCCGGCCTGGGCAAGCGGTCCCCAGATCGCCAGGGCGCGCTGATAGTCGCCGCCCTCGGAAGCGGCATAGGCTTCCGCCATCTGGCCGGCGACTGTTGCAGCCTGATCGGATCGCGACCCCGGGATCAGGCGCTCAATCCAGCGCACCGAGCACCTCCCCGACCCTGAACGCGGACAGGTTGGCCACGAAACCCGCCTCATCGTTCAGGCATCGCATGTCGAGAATGAGTGACTGGTCGGCGATGCGCCCGACGAGGGGTATCGGCAGCCGGCGCAAGGCATTGGACAATTCGCCGACGATCCGCCCGGCGGCGCGGCTCTCGACCGGCCGAAGCGAAAGGCCGAAACTCGGAATGCCCTCCAGCGGAAGCGCGCCCGAACCGATCTGGCTTTGGCAGGCAACGACGTCCACCGCAAAACGCGGCCCAAGCGCCGCCGCCACGGCCGACTTCATCCGCAGCGCGACCTGCTCGATCTCGGTGCCGGGCCGCGCCAGGAAAGCCGCGGTCGGAAGCCGTTCCGCAAGCCGATCGGGGTCGCGATAAAGCTTCAAAGTCGCTTCGAGCGCGGCAAGCCGGATCTTGTCGACGCGGAGCGCGCGTTTCATCGGGTTCTTGTTGATCCGCGCGATCAGGTCCTTGCGGCCGACGATGAAGCCGGCCTGCGGGCCGCCGAGCAGCTTGTCGCCCGAGAAGGTCACGAGATCGGCGCCATCCTTCACCGCTTCGGCCACCGTCGGCTCATGCTTCAGCCCGAAGCGCGCAAGATCGACCAGCGTTCCGGAACCGAGGTCATGGACCAGCGGGACGCCGCCCGCGCGCGCGATCTCGGCCAGTTCGCGCGGCAACACTTCGGCTATGAAACCTTCGATGCGATAATTCGATGTATGCACTTTCAGGATCAGCCCGGTCTCGGGCCCGATGGCCCCGACGTAATCCTTGCGGTGCGTCCGATTGGTGGTTCCGACCTCGACGAGGCGCGCGCCGGCGCGGGCCATGATCTCCGGCATGCGGAAGGCGCCGCCGATCTCGATCAGTTCGCCGCGCGACACCACGGCGTCGCGATCCTTGGCGAATGTATTCAGCACGATCAGCACGGCCGCGGCATTGTTGTTGACGACGGTCGCGTCCTCGGCCCCGGTCAGTTCGCAGAGCAGCCCGCGCAAGTGATCGTCGCGTTCGCCACGCCTGCCGCCGCCGACATCGAACTCAAGGGCGACCGCGTTCCGCATCGCCTGCGTCGCCGCCTCGATTGCGGCTTCGGCCAGCAACGCGCGGCCGAGATTGGTATGCAGGATCGTGCCGGTCAGATTAAACACCGGATGCAGGCTCGGCTGCGCATCCCGTTCAAGTCTGGCGGCGGCGGTTTCCGCGATCTGCTCAGCGGAAAGTGCATCCGATTTCGCGGCGCGCGCCTCCGCCAGCACGTGGCGCACCGCGCCAACGACCGCGGGCCGCCCGAATTGCGCGGCGGCGGCCAACGCCAGCGGCATGCCCAGAACCTCGTCAACCGAGGGAAGGCGCCGCAGTCTGCTGAGCGCGCTGTCGTCCATATCGGCCTCAATAACCGAGCAGATAGGGATTGAACGCGCTGCGGCGATAGCCTGCTTCCTTGACCAGCATATCGAGCGCCAGCGTCGCCACATCGTCGGCGACCGGTTCCAGCGCCGGATTCCTATGCTGGTGCAGGATCTTCGCGTAGCTGTGGCATTCCTCGCAGGTTTCGGCCTGCACGTTCGCGTCGAAGCCTTCGACCTCCTTGTACCCGATGCCCTTGGTGGTGCCGCAGGCGGTGCAGCGGATGCGCACGAAATGCCACCAGGTCTCGCACAGCGAGCAGGCGCAAAACCGCGTATTGGCCGCATTGGCCCAGCCGACGATGACGCTGCCGACCGGCGGTCCGCCGCAAACCGGACAGACGCCGTCGCCGACCGGCACGAGGCGCGACGCATCGAGGAGCGAGGCAACCCGTGAGAAATGAACCTGCAGCGCGGCGGCGACGAAGACATGGCTGGCAAGCGTCTCGATCGGGATCGAGTCCGCGAGGACGTTGCGGACCATCTCATCGCGCCGTTGCGGATCCGAGTCCCTCACCGCAAGCAGCGCCTCACGCGCGGCATCAGGCATCGGCACCTGAGTCACGGCGTCGAACAGCCGGTCCAGGGTGGTATCGAAAACCGGCTCACCGACGAAGCGCGAGCGGTCGAGTGGCGGCATGCCGAATTCGCGTGCGCGCTCGCGCGCCTCCACCGGAGGCACATCGGGCGCGGACAGGCCCTGCTGGATCGCATGCTGGGCGTCGGCGATCCCGGCCAGGAACAGCATGTAGTTGCCGAGGTAATGGCCTTCCGACAACGCGCGCAATCGCGCCGCGCGGTTCGCAAACAGCGTGGCCGGTTCCGGCAATCTTGCAAATGGCGGAGTTGCGATGTCCCCGATCGGGACCGGATCATGGCGCGGCGCGCCGACTTCACTCATCAGATCAACCTCACGAACCCCACGGGCCACGTGGACCTGTTGTCCCGCCCGCCAAATCCAGACGGGCGGGACTTGCTGTTATCGCTTCACCAATTCCCGCAGCCACTTGCGATGGTGCCGCCAGGCCCAGCCGCCGGTGACCTGACCGCGGGTCATGGCGCTGATCGTGCCCTGGACCCAGATCGCCGCATAGACATGCACGATCCACACGCAGATCGCCGCGATCGCCGCGACCGCATGCACCAGCACCGCGATCCGCTGCTGCTCGACCGTGAACAGGCCGCCGAAATAGCGCTGCCAGATCACGACGCCGCTGGTGATCAGCACGATGATCAGCAGCGACATCGACCAGAACACCATCTTCTGGCCGGCGTTGTATTTGCCGACCTCCGGCAGGTTCTCGTCGTGCCCCGCGATCACATCGCGCAGCTTCGCCATCCAGGTGCCGTCCTCGCGCTTCCAGAGATTGGCCTTCCAGAACCGCAGGAACAGGCCGGCGAAGCTGAAGAACAGGACCACACCGATCCATGGATGGATGGCGCGCGTCCACTGACCGCCCCCGAACAGGGCGGTCAGGAAGTAGAGCCTCGGGTGGAACAGCGCGAGGCCGGATATGGCCAGCAGCACAAGGCTCGCGGCCGTAATCCAGTGGTTGATCCGGGCGCCGGTCGTATACCGGTCCACGACCATCGGCTTTCCCGGATGGACGCTGTCGCCCGGCTGGACGTCGTATGGTGCAACAGACATCGTCACTTGCTCCCGGCGAGCTTCTCGGCGTTCTGCTCATCCTCGTCCGAGACCCGGTTCGGGCCCTTGACGAGGTAATGCAGGAAGCCGAAGGCCGCGAAGATGCCGATCGACGCGAGACCGGCATACTTTGTCAGACCCTTCCACACTTCGACGATCGGGCTGATCCTCGGATCGCGCGGAAGGTTGGCATAGAGTTCCGGCCGGTCGGCATGCTGCAGCACATACATGACATGCGTACCGCCGACGCCCGGCGGATCGTAAAGTCCCGCATTCTTGTAGCCGCGCGACTTCAGATCCTTGATGCGCCCTTCGGCATGCTTCCTCATGTCGTCCTTGGTGCCGAACACGATGGCCTGGGTCGGGCAGGTCTTGGCGCAAGCCGGTCCCTGGCCGACGGCAACGCGGTCGGAACAAAGCGTGCATTTGTACGCCTTGTTGTCCACCTTGGAGATGCGCGGGATGTTGAACGGACACCCCTTCACGCAATAGCCGCAGCCGATGCAGTTCTCGTGCACGAAATCGACAATGCCGTTCGTGTATTGCACGATCGCACCGGGCGCCGGGCACGCCTTGAGGCAGCCCGGATCGGCGCAGTGCATGCAGCCGTCCTTGCGGATCTGCCATTCGAGGCGATCGGCCTCGGTGTTCATCCACTCGGTGAAGCGCATCACGGTGAAGGAATTCGGCGTCAGATCGAGGGGATTGTCGAGCGTCCCCTGATTGATGCCGACCTTTTCGGTCATGTCGTTCCATTCAAGGCACGCCACCTGGCATGCCTTGCAGCCGATGCATTTCGAGACGTCGATCAGCTTGGCAACCGGCGTCAGAGGCTCCGCCTGCAACGTCTGCGATGACGCTGATCGCAAAACCAGATTGTGGTCGCTCATCACCGTCTTCGGCGACGCCGTCTGCGGATTGGGGATGATGTGTTGAATGGTCATGTCACCCTCCCCTTACCGTGTTGTCGTTCCGCGGGGACCGCGGTCGAAGAAGGCCTGCACGACGCTCCGTTCCGGGTCGGCCTCGCCGTAGTCGGCCAGCACGAGCGGCCCGGATATCGGCTCGATGTCCACGAGGAACGCCTTGTATTCAGGCGTCTCAATGTTCGCGTCGCCGACATAGGGCGTGAGCGAGTTCGGACCAAAGCCCTTCCGCGTCGCACCGATGAAGCCCCAGTGCAGCGGGATGCCCACGATGTGCACCGCCTTGCCGTCGCATTGCAGCGGCACGATGCGCTTCGTGACCATGGCCTTGGCCTTCACCGAGCCACGCTTCGACCAGACACGCACCCAGTGACCACTCTGGATGTTTTTTTCCTTCGCGAGTTCCTCCGAAATCTCGACGAAGAATTCCGGCTGCATCACCGCGTTGACCTGCGAGTGTTTGGTCCAGAAGTGGAAGTGCTCGGTGAGGCGATAGGACGTCGCCGCGTACGGAAACTCCTTCGAATCGCCGAACTGCTCCATGTCGCCCTTGAACACGCGGGCGGCCGGATTGCCGCGAACCTTCGGCGCCACCGGATTGGCGATCGGCGACTCGAACGGCTCGTAGTGGGCCGGGAACGGACCGTCCCGCATCAGGCCTCGGGTGAACAGGCGCGCCGTTCCCTCCGGGTTCATGATGAAGGGACCGACCACGTCGGGCTTGGCGCCCGGCGCGATGTCGGGCACGTCGTAGCCTGCCCAGGCCGTGCCGTTCCACTCGATGAGCTTGCGGCTCGGATCCCACGGCTTGCCGTTGATGTCGGCGGAGGCGCGGTTGTACAGGATGCGACGATTGGCCGGCCAGGAAAACGCCCAGCGCGGGAAGGCGCCGGTGTCGTCCGGATCGGTATTGTCGCGGCGTGCCATCATGTTGCCCGCCTCGGTGAAGCAACCGGCATAAATCCAGTTGCCGCAGGCGGTCTTGCCGTCGTCGCGCAGCACGCCGAAGCCGGCAATCTGCTTGCCCTGCTCCAGAATGACCTTTGTCGGGTCGTTCGGGTCGGTCACCGTTTCGACCACGTAGCCGTTGAGCTCGCGGGCGAGCTCTTCCGCCGTCGGATCGTTCCGGTCCTTGTAGGGCCAGTGCAGCTTGGTGATCGGCTCGGAGAAGGCGCCGCCCTCTTTCTCGTAGAGCGCCCGCAGACGCAGATGAATCTGCGCCATGATCCAGCTGTCGAGCTTGGCCTCGCCCGGAGGCGAACCGCCCGGCCAGTGCCATTGCAGCCAGCGCGACGAACTGACGAGTGCGCCTTCATCTTCCGCAAAGCAGGTCGACGGAAGCTGGATCACCTCGGTCTGTATCTTCGACGGGTCGACGTCGTTGTACTCGCCGTGGTTTTCCCAGAACCGCGCCGTCTCGGTGTCAAGCGGGTCCATGGTGACCAGGAACTTGAGCTTCGACAGGGCGGCCGTCAGCTTCTTCCTGTTCGGGAACGACAGCAGGGGATTGAAGCCCTGGCAGAAGTACCCGTTCATCTTGCCCTGGTGCATGAGCTCGAACGCTCGCAGCACGTCATAGGCCGGCACGTCGAGTTTCGGCAGGTAATCATAGGCGAAGTTGTTTTCCGCCGTCGCCGCCGGTCCCCACATCGCCTTCTGGAAGCTGACGAAGAACTTCTTGTAGTTCTGCCAGAAGCTCATCTGTCCGGGCCGCTGCGGCCGGAACGCTCGGGTCGACATATACACGTCGAGCGTCGGTTCGCGTTCGTAAGGCAGCACCAGATATCCCGGGATCAGGTTCGACATCAGCCCGATGTCGGTCAGCCCCTGAATATTGGAGTGCCCGCGAAGCGCATTCATGCCGCCGCCACGCACGCCGATGTTGCCCAGGATCAGCTGCAGCATCGCCATGGCCCTGATGTTCTGCGAGCCCTTGGAGTGCTGCGTCCATCCCAGCGCGTACATGGACGTCATGGTTTTATCTTTCGCCGAGGTTTCCGCGATCATCTCGCAGACCTTGACGAACTTGTCCTTCGGCGTACCGCAGATGCGCGACACCATTTCCGGCGTGTATTGCGCGACATGCGCCTTCAGCAGATTCCAGACGCAACGCGGATTCTGCAGCGTATCGTCCGCCATGACGTAACCGTCGGGCCCGATCTGGAGATCCCAGTCCGAACGGTTGTAGTCACGACGCGTTTCGTCATAGCCGGTGAACAGGCCATCGTTGTACGAAAAGCCGTCCTTCACCAGATAAGTCGCGTTGGTGAAAGCCTTGACGTATTCCCACTGCACCTTGTCGTTCTGGATGCAGTAATTGATGACGCCGAGCAGGAACGCGATGTCGGTGCCCTGACGGATCGGCGCGTAATAGTCCGAAACCGCAGCCGAACGCGTGAAGCGCGGGTCCACGACCACGAGCTTGGCGCCGCGTTTTGCCTTCGCTTCCGTCACCCACTTGAAGCCGCAGGGATGAGCCTCTGCAGCGTTACCACCCATAATGACGACGAGATCCGTGTTCTTGATATCCGTCCACGAATTCGTCATCGCACCGCGACCAAACGTTGGGCCCAAACTGGACACCGTGGGTCCGTGTCAGACCCGCGCTTGGTTATCGAATACCACCATGCCGGCGCTACGCACCACCTTGTAGGTGGCAAACGCCGTCTCGTTGGTGGTTGCAGACGCCGCGAGGAAACCGGTGGTGACCCAGCGGTTGACCGTCGTGCCGTCATTGTTCTTTGCGATGAAGTTCGCGTCGCGATCGTCCTTCATCAGGCGCGCGATGCGATCCAGCGCAACATCCCACGACACGCGCTCGAACTTGTCCGACCCCGGCTTGCGGATCATCGGATATTTCAACCGCGTCTCGGATTTCACGAAGTCGAGGAGACCCGCGCCCTTCGGGCACAACGTGCCGCGATTCGTCGGATGGTCGCTGTCGCCCTCGATATGAACGATCTCGGCTTTCTCACCCTTCTTCAGATCGCCCTTTGAATACATGATCACGCCGCATGCCACGGAGCAGTACGGACAGGTGTTGCGCGTCTCGGTCAGGTTCGCCAGTTTGAAGGGACGGATCGCCGCGGCATAAGCCGATTCAAGATCCCCAAAACCAAATGCACCTAACGTTGTTCCTGCGAGACCCGCGCCAGCGCCCTTTAGAAAGTGGCGCCGCGAGAGTTCCATGTTCATCGATGGCCCTCCTTGAACCAACGGGGCCCCCGCCGGGGGACGATTGCTGTTGAGGGAGACCACCACAAAGCGCTCTCCCGCCCATGGAATAAGCAAAGCCTATTTTTGACCTGCTCTAAAGTCAAACCGTGATCTGTACTAAGCCATTATTTCATCTTGAGATTTGTGCATCGCAAAAGCTTCAGACGATAGCTTGCAGCTATCAAAGCAGAGAGTTCCTCGATCGTTATCCTCTGTGGTCTTTCGCGCTTCATAAATCGATTGACGCTTCATCGCCGGCGGCATCACAATAATGATGTGCGCTTCCTGAGGGCTCCCGCGTGCCGGGGCGCCATCGTTGCACTGACCTGCATGCTTGCGGTATCCGCCGCCGGCACGTGTGGGGTTTGTGCCTCCGAGCAGGAAGCAGAAGCAGCAGAGCTTTCAGCCTGGCACGGCGGCTCGAAACCGTTTTTCCGCCTCGACGATCTGAGCATGGCGCGCGTCGCATTGGCCAGCCAGCGGGCCGACGTTGTGATCGTGCATTTCTTCGCAACATGGTGCGAGCCGTGCCGCGACGAATTGCCTGCGCTCAATCGTCTTGTTGCGCGATCCGATCCGAAGCGGCTGCGCGTCCTTACGATTTCGGTCGCTGAAGTCGACGTGCGCGTGCGCACTTTCGTCGAAAAGATGCCGCTCGATTTCCCGGTATTGCTCGATCGCGATCGCAGCGTCACGAAAGCCTGGAAGGTCAGCGCGCTGCCGACCAGTTTCATCCTCGATTGCAGTCTGACGCCGCGGCTCTTCGTCGAACGAGATTATGAGTGGGACCGCTTTGATCCGAAGCAATTCGTCACTGACTTCACGCCATGTGACGGCGCGAATTCACAATAGCCTGAAAGCGTAACGACCGACACGAACACCGACACAACACAGCGAGGGAGGACTTGAATATGAGCATCCACAGACGCGATCTGCTCAAGGCCGGCGCGGCGCTTGGCGCACTCTCGGCCCTGCCGCGGATGGCGCAGGCGCAATCGGCATTCGAGCCGAAACCGAACGGATGGAAACACTTCCAGGTCGTCACCCGGCTCGAAATCACAAAGCCCGAAGGCAAGGTACAGGCCTGGATTCCGGTCCCGTCTGTCAACGAGGCAGAGTGGTTCCGGTCGGGTGACAGCAAATGGACGACGAACGGCAATGCCAGCCTGAAGCGCGACAGCAAGTACAACGCAGGCTTTGTCCATGTTGACTGGGATCAGGGCCAGTCGGCTCCGGTCATCGAGATCACCAGCCGGGTCTCGGCGCAGGAC
>JAEWHY010000575.1 GCA_023387555.1 Pseudomonadota bacterium | reverse complement strand
GATGAGCAGGGGCCGTTCGTCCCATTTCGGATGCCGGATGCCGATCACGGCGGCTTCCGCGACGTTTGGGTGGCCGACGGCGAGATTTTCCAGATCGATCGAGGAGATCCATTCGCCGCCGGACTTGATCACGTCCTTGGAACGATCGGTGATCTGCATATAGCCGTGCGGATCGATGGTCGCGACGTCGCCGGTATCGAAGAAGCCGTGCTCGTCGAGGATGTCGCTGTCGTCCTTGAAATAGCGGCGAGCGACCGAGGGCCCGCGCACCTTAAGGCGGCCGAAGGTCTTGCCGTCCCATGGCTGGTCGCGGCCGAGGTCGTCGGTGATGCGCATCTCGACGCCGAACGGCGGATGACCCTGTTTGACCTTGAGCGCGAACAGCGCGTCGCCGCCGAGCGACGCATATTCCGGCTTGATCGTGCAGAGCGATCCGAGCGGCGACATTTCGGTCATGCCCCAGGCGTGGATGACATCGACGCCGTAGTTCTTCTCGAATTTCTCGGTCATGGCGCGCGGACAGGCCGAGCCGCCGATCACCACGCGCTTCAGATGCGGCAGCTTCGCGCCGGTCGCCTCGAGATGCTGCAGCAGCATCAGCCAGATCGTCGGCACCGCAGCGGTGCAGGTGACGCGATACTGATCGAGCATCTCGTAGACCGAGGCGCCGTCCATCTTCATGCCCGGCATCACCAGCGCCGCGCCGTTCATCGGCGCGGTCAGCGCCAGCCCCCAGCAATTGGCGTGGAACATCGGAACCACCGGCATGACGATGTCGCGCGACGACACCCCCATGGCATCGCCCATGCCTGCCATCATCGAATGCAGCACGTTCGAGCGATGCGAGTACAGAACGCCCTTGGGATGTCCGGTGGTGCCGGAGGTGTAGCACATGCCGGCGGCGGTATTCTCGTCGAAACTCCGCCAGGCGAAATCGCCATCGGCCTCGGCGAGCCATTCCTCGTAGGACACCGCATTTTTCAGCGTCGTATCCGGCATATGCGCCGCATCGGTGAGCACGATGTAGCGCTCGATCGAAGGCAAGCGGTCGGCGAGCTTCTCCAGCAGCGGCACGAAGGTCAGGTCGGTCATCATCACGCGATCCTCGGCGTGATTGACGATCCATGCGATCTGATCGGGAAACAGCCGCGGATTGACGGTGTGGTAGACCGCGCCGATTCCCATGATGCCGTACCACGCCTCGATATGCCGGAAGGTATTCCACGCCAGCGTCGCCACCCGGTCGCCGAGGCGAATGCCGTCGCGATCCAGCCGCTGCGCCACCCGTAACGCGCGGCGGCGAATGTCGGCATAGGTGGTGCGATGGATCGGACCCTCGACCATCCGCGACACCACGGGGCGGTCGGCATGAAGCGTCGCTGCATGATCAAGAATGCGGTGACACAGCAGCGGCCAGTCCTGCATCAAGCCCTGCATCGCCTTCCTCCAATCTCGGTCTTTGTGCCGATGGAGAGCAAGGTTACCGGTCTGCGCGCGCGCCGGGAAGGGGCGCTAGCCGGCGCGCTTGAGAAACCGCGATAGCCGGAACCTGCTGATATCGATTGCCGTCCGTCCGGTCAGCGCCAGGTCCGCGAGTGCGAGGCCGATGGCGGGCGCGAATTTGAAGCCATGACCGGAGCAGGGCGAGGCGACCACGATGCGCTCGGATCCGGGCAACCGGTCGATCACGAAATCCTCGTCGGGCGCCATGGTGTAAAGGCAGGTTTTCGCCGCCATCACCGGACCTTGGGCCGCCGGCAGCAGGCGAAACAGCGGGCCGGTGACGATTGCCTCATCGGCGGCGGACACCGTGCGGTCATAGGTTTCCGGATCGACGATTTCCTCGACATGGTGATGCTTGGCGATCTTGAGCAGGCCGTCGTCATGCAGCGGAAATCCGTAGTGAATGCCGTGCTCGCTCTCGATCATGAAGATCGGAAACCAGCCGGTGCGGAACAATTCGGGCTGGCTCGGACGCACCCACAGCAGCACCTGCCGCGTGACATTCAGCGGCATCGGGAGTCGGGGCAACAGAGAAGCGGTCCATGGGCCTGCCGCGACGATGACGGCGCCGGCGTCGTAGGTCTTGCGTTCGGTCCGCACCTGCACGCGCTCGCCGTGCTGTTCGATCGCGACCACGCGCTCGCCGGTGCGCAGATCGGCCCCGGCAGCAGCGGCAAGCCGCAGATGCGCGCGGATGCCGGCCTCCGCCTCG
The DNA here is from genome assembly GCA_023387555.1 of Pseudomonadota bacterium. Taxonomy (GTDB): domain Bacteria; phylum Pseudomonadota; class Alphaproteobacteria; order Rhizobiales; family Xanthobacteraceae; genus Pseudorhodoplanes. Next base: position 3,301 of record JAEWHY010000575.1, on the reverse strand, counting down.
ACGAAGCCGCCGTCCGGCTGGATCACCGCGACATTGTCGTGCGGCAGACGAAATGCCGGATAGCGGCGCATCAATTCATGCGCGGTCAGGACCTCGTACGGCAGGCCGTGCTCGCGTGCCGCGGCGAGCGTGCCGGTGACCAGCGTCGAGTCGGGGCGGCCGATCTCGGCGATGCCGGTGATGGTCATCAGCGGCTGTCCCGATTCCGCTTCGAGTTCGCGCCACATCGTGGCCGCGCGCCGCACCAGCGGCACATAGGAGGGATGCTCGAAATAGCCGTGCCGGATAATGCGGGTGCGGCCATGCGAGGAGCCGCGCTCATGGCCGGGTTCGAATCGCTCCAGTCCGATCGCGCGCACATTGCGGCGCGCCAGATGGAAAAGCGCGGCGCTGCCCATGGCGCCGAGCCCGACCACAATCACGTCATGCGTCACGTCTGTCTTCCAGCACTGCCTCTGATCGAGCTTTATCACAGGCACGCGACGACGAAATTGCCATTGCGGCAGCGATCCCGCACAAATGCCGTATTCGGCCGGGACATCCATTCGCTGTGGGACGCTTCTTTCCAATTCTTGTCGCTGCGATGACGCTGTGGCTTGCGCCGATCGCGCAGGCGCAGACGGCATCGCCGAATACGTCGCCGAAAGAGGCGCGCCCCAAGACGGAGAAGTCCGATCAGCCGCGGGCGGAGCGATCAAAGCCTGCCGCGAAGGCGGTCAAGCCGAAGACCTCCGTCACCATGCCTCAGCCGGACACCATTCCCCGGCAGGCTGCGCCGATCCCAATGGAAGTGTTTGCGGCCGAACCCGATCCGCGGGCGCCGGCCGAGCCAGCGGACGAGGTGGCCGAGGGGCCGTCGGCCTGTCAGATCCGCGTCGCCGGCAAGATCGCGGTGATCGAGCCGCTGCCATCCATTGCCGGGCCCGGCGATTGCGGGTCAACCGATGTGATCCGGCTTGAAGCGATCATCCAGCCCGACAAGTCACGGGTTGCGGTGAATCCGCCGGCCACCATGCGCTGCTCGATGGCCGAGGCGCTGGCGACCTGGGTCCGCGAGGATCTCACCGCCACGACGGCGCAACTCGGTTCGGCGCCCCAGACGCTCGACAATTACGCGTCCTACGATTGCCGCGGCCGCAACCGGGTCGCCGGCGCGCGGATCAGCCAGCACGGGCTTGCCAATGCGATCGACATTCGCGGCGTGCGCCTCCTGGACGGCCGCTTCGCCTCATTCACCGACCGCAAGTTCGATCGCGGCTTCCGCGAGGCGGTCCGCAAGACCGTCTGCGAGCGGTTCACCACGGTTCTGGGTCCCGGCTCCGACGGCCACCATGAGGATCATATCCACATGGACCTTGCCCAGAGGAGGGGCGGCTACCGCCTGTGCCAGTGGGACGTGCTCGAGCCCGCCGAAGAGGCGCCGAGGGATGCCCTCAAGGATGGGACCAAGGATGTGCCCAAGGACGTGCCCTTGCCACGGCCTCGTCCGAAAGAAGCATCGTGAGAGAAGGCGGCGGCCCTGATAACGCCGCCTTTCTGCGGCTCGTGAACGCTCCCTTCATCGAAGATCGCCTAGATGTCCTGACATGAAGCCGATCCGTCCCACCGACCTGGTGCCGGTCGAAAAGCCGCGCCAGCCGCTGATCTCGCGCCGTTCGCTGCTGCTCGGCGGCGTCGGCGTGGCTGCGCTGTCGGGGACGGCCGTGGCCGGCTATGCTGCCGTCGAGGCGGCGTCGTTTCTCAATGTGACACGCTATCGCCTGAAGCCGCGCAACTGGCCGGCCGGCCAGCGCCTGAGCATCACCGTCATTGCCGATCTGCATGCCGGCGGCCCGAACATGGGCCTGCAGCGCATTCGCGATATCGTCGAGACCGCCAACGCGCTGCGCTCCGACATCGTCCTGCTGCTGGGCGACTTCGTCGCCACCCACAAATTTGTGACGGAGCCGGTGCCGCCTCCGGTCTGGGCCATGGAACTCGCGCGGCTCAAGGCGCCGCTCGGAATTCACGCCATCCTGGGCAATCACGACTGGTGGTTCCAGCAGGCCGACATCCGGCTGGCGCTGGCCGGAGCGAAGATTCCGCTGATGGAGAACGACGCCGTCCTGCTCGGGGAGCCCGGTGCGCGCTTCTGGCTCGCCGGGATTGGCGACCAGCTCGCCCATCCGCTCGGCCGCGGCCATTTCCGCGGCGCCGACGATCTGCCGGCCACCATGGCCAAGGTCATCAGCGATGATCCCGTGGTCCTGATGGTTCACGAGCCCGATATCTTCACGAAGGTGCCGGATCGCGTCTCGCTGACGCTGGCCGGCCATACCCACGGCGGGCAGATCCGGGTGCCGCTGCTGTGGCCGAGTTTCGTCCCCTCGCAATATGGCGCCCGCTTTGCGTATGGGCATATCGTCGAAGGCGGCCGCGACCTGATCGTTTCGGGCGGGCTCGGGACAAGCGTGCTGCCGATGCGGATGGGCGTGCCGCCGGAAGTCGTTCGGGTGGATCTCGGCTGAGCGGCCGGAAGACCGCGCACACGCGGAGCCCCGCAGACTACGCCACAACGAAAAACGGCGCCCGAAGGCGCCGTCATGCATTCCGCAAAGCCGATTGCGTCAGAACGGGAAGACGCGCTCGGGCATACGAACCGCGACCTGCGGATTGTTCGGCGAATCCCCCTGCTTGGGCGCCAGCACCACGACCACCGTGCCTTCCTTGGTCCGGTTGTAGAGGTCGATGACGTCCTCGTTGGTCATGCGGATGCAACCGGAAGACACAGCCGAGCCGATATATTCCGGCTGGTTGGTGCCGTGGATGCGATACAGCGTGTCCTTGCCGCCGGCGTAGAGATACAGAGCGCGGGCGCCGAGCGGGTTATGCGGTCCGGGACCGACCTGATTCGGAATGCTCGGTCCAAGCCGTTCCTTGATCGCCTGGGTCGGCGTCCAGGTCGGCCACTCCGCCTTGCGCTGAACCTTGGCGATGCCGGAGAAGGTCAAAGCGTCTTCGCCCACGGTGATGCCGTAGCGGATCGCCTTGCCTTCCGGGAGCACGTAGTAGAGGAAGCGCGAATCCGAATCGACCACGATCGAACCGGGCGCTTCCTTGCGGTGATACGTAACGATGTGACGCCGGTACGGCTCCGGAATCGTCGCCTTGGCGTAGGGGACCTTGGACAACAGCTCGCGGTCGCGCGGCTTCAGGTTGGCTTCCGATGCGGGCTCATAAGTCGCATTCGTCGCGGCATTGCAGCCCGACAGACCGATCCCGATCAGGAGAAGCGCAATCAGGCGCATCACCGCATTCCTTA
>JAEWHY010000507.1 GCA_023387555.1 Pseudomonadota bacterium | reverse complement strand
ATCACATGCGCCGGGCGCGCGAGGCGATCCTTGCGCGCGGCGGCGCATCGCGCAGCAACGTGTTCACCCGCGCCCTGCTCGCGCTCTATGGCGTCGTCACCTGGCGCGCCGTGCCGGTCATGCCGGTCGAAATCATGCTGCTGCCGCGCTGGTTTCCGTTCCACATGACGAAGGTGTCGTACTGGGCGCGCACCGTGATCGCCCCGCTGCTCGTCCTCGGCGCGCTCAAGCCGCTGGCGCGTAATCCGAAGGGCGTCACCATCGACGAATTGTTCCTCGAAGACCCGAAGTCCGTCGGCGGCGTGAAAAAGGCCGGCCATCAGAAGTGGTCGTGGTTCCTGTTCTTCCGCGGCGTCGATGTGGTGCTGCGCACGACCGAACCGTTGTTCCCGAAGCGGACTCGCAAGAAGGCAATCGACGCTGCCGTGGCATTCGTGAAGGAGCGTCTGAACGGCGAAGACGGCCTCGGCGCAATCTATCCGGCCATGGCCAACAGCGTGATGATGTACGACGTACTCGGCTATCCGGAAGATCATCCGGACCGCGCGATTGCGCGCCTGTCGATCGACAAGCTGCTGGTCGTCAAGGACGAGGAAGCCTATTGCCAGCCCTGCGTCTCGCCGGTGTGGGACACCGCGCTGACCGCGCATGCGATGCTCGAGGCGGGCAGCGAGAAGACCAAGGCGGCCGCGAAGGCGGGGCTCGACTGGCTGATCCCGCGGCAGGTGCTGGATGTCAAAGGCGACTGGGCGGAGCAGCGGCCGGACGTCCGGCCGGGCGGCTGGGCGTTCCAGTACAACAACGCGCATTATCCCGATCTCGACGACACCGCTGTGGTGGCTATGGCACTGCACCGCTTCGAGGCCAATGCCAGCACGACCGCCTACGATCCGGCGATGGCGCGGGCCCGCGAATGGGTCCTTGGACTGCAGAGCAAGAACGGCGGCTGGGCCGCGTTCGATGCCGACAACACCTACAACTTCCTGAACAATATCCCGTTCTCGGACCACGGCGCCCTGCTCGACCCGCCGACCGAGGACGTCACCGCGCGTTGCATCTCGATGCTGGCGCAGCTGCCTCAGGACGAGGAGGGCAAGCGAGCCATCGCGCGCGGCATCGAGTATCTGCGGACGACGCAGCTGCCGGACGGCTCCTGGTACGGCCGCTGGGGCCTGAACTACATCTACGGAACCTGGTCGACCCTCTGCGCCCTCAATGCAGCGGGCCTCGACGGCAACGACGACATGGTCCGGCGTGCCGCCGACTGGCTGCTGCGCATTCAGAATGCGGATGGCGGCTGGGGCGAGGACGGCGCCAGCTACAAGCTCGATTACACCGGCTACGAGCCGGCCCCCAGCACGGCCTCGCAGACCGCCTGGGCCCTGCTCGCCCTGATGGCCGCCGGCAAGACCGACCATCCACAGGTGCAGCGCGGCATCCGCTATCTGATCGAGAACCAGAACGACGAAGGTCTGTGGGACGAGGAACGCTTTACCGCAACAGGCTTCCCGCGGGTGTTCTATCTGCGGTATCATGGATACCGGAGGTTCTTCCCGCTCTGGGCGCTTGCCCGTTACCGTAACCTCACGGCTGCCAACGACCGCCGGGTCGCTTTCGGCATGTAATTCAGGACTGATGATCTCCGCTCAGCCAACCCTCCTGATCGTAACCGGACTGCTGCGCGAGGCTCAGATCGCGCGCGGCCAGGGCGTGGTCACATTGTGCAGCGGCGGTAGCCCGGCACTGTTGCAGGAGCGGCTGTCCGCGCTGGTTCCGGCCACGCTGCATGGCGCCGGGTCGCCGGTGATCTGCGGGGTCCTGAGTTTCGGGCTCGCGGGGGGCCTTGCGCCGCATCTGCGCTCGGGCGACCTCGTGATCTCGTCGAGTGTGCAATCCGCCGCCGATCATCATCACGCGCATCAGGGCTGGCTGAATTCCGTGACATCGGCGCTCGGCAGCGCACTCCCGGTCCACAGCGGCAAGACGGCGGGCCACGACCTCGTGATCGCCAAGTCCTCGGAAAAGACCATGATGCACCGGCAGACCGGTGCGCTCGCGGTGGATATGGAATCGCACATCGCCGCCGACTATGCGCGCCGGCACAACCTGCCCTTTATGGCGATTCGCGCGGTCAGCGACCCATCAACCCGCAATCTGCCGCCGATCGCGGCGGAGGCGCTGCTCCCCGACGGGAAAGTCGCCCTGCGCCGGGTGATCATGGGCATCCTGCGGGAAACCAACCAGCTGCCGGCGCTGATCGCGGCCGGCATGGATTCGGAACGCGCCTTTGCGTCGCTACGCCGCTGTCGCCGTCTTCTTGGTCCGCTCTTCGGCCTCGGCCGCGCGCATCTCTGACAGCTTCATCTGGACCTGCGACGAGAACACGTATTGCGCGGGCCGCTGCTTATCGAGCGCGATCTCCGGCGCCATCGGGCCGGATGTGCGCACGCCGCGCAGTGACACCCACAGCGCCTTCAACGGATTGTTGAACGCCTTGTCGGCCGCAGTCGGCTCATAGCCGCAATGCGCCATGCAGTTCGCGCACTTCTCGTACTTGCCGGTGCCGTAGGAATCCCAGTCGGTGGTTTCCATCAGCTCCTTGAAGGTCTTCGCATAGCCCTCGCCGAGCAGGTAGCACGGCTTCTGCCAGCCGAAGATATTGCGCGCGGGCATGCCCCACGGCGTGCATTCGTATTCCTGATTGCCGGCGAGGAAGTCGAGGAAGGACGTGGAGTGCATGAACTTCCAGCCCTTGCCCTTGCCGAGTTCGAAGACCTTGCGGAACAGTTCCTTGGTCTTCTTGCGGTTGAGGAAGTGCTCCTGGTCGGGCGCACGCTCGTAGGCGTAGCCCGGCGAGATCGAGACGCCGACGCCGAGTTCCTTGGCGTAATCGAGAAACGCGGCAATGTCCTCGGCCGAGTGGCCGTCGAAGATCGTGGCGTTGACGTTGACCGAGAAGCCGGCGTCCTGCGCCGCCTTGATCGCCTTCACCGCCTTGTCGAACACGCCCTTCTGCGACACCGCCTTGTCGTGATGATCGCGCAGGCCATCGAGATGCACCGAGAAGAACAGGTAAGGCGACGGCTTGAACAGATGCAGCTTCTTTTCCAGAAGCAGCGCGTTGGTGCAGAGCGAGACGAACTTCTTGCGCTTCACAAGGCCGGCGACGATCTCGCCGATCTCCTTGTGGATCAGCGGCTCGCCGCCGGGGATCGCGACCATCGGCGCACCGCATTCGTCGGCGGCATCCCAGCATTCCTGCGCGGTCATGCGCCGGTTCAGGATCGCGTCCGGATAGTCGATCTTGCCGCAACCGACGCAGGCCAGATTGCACCGGAACAGCGGCTCCAGCATCAGCACCAGCGGATAGCGCTTGCGGCCCAGCATCTTCTGCTTGAGCAGGTAAGCGCCGATGCGGATTTCCTTGTGAAACGGTATCGCCATGACAGATAGCCTAACGGGTGAGCCCTAAACGGATGCCACTTCGGCCGGCAGGCGGAAGGTGATGTTTTCTTCGCGGCCGGGCAGCGTGGTGACATCGACGATCCGCAAACGCCTTAGCGCGTCGATGACATCGCTGACCAGCACTTCCGGCGCCGAGGCGCCGGCCGTGATACCGACAGTCTCGATCCCTTCCAGCCAGGCCGGATCGAGTTCGCTGCCGTCGGCGATCAGATAGCTCGGAATGCCGACTTCCTCGCCGATCTCCCGCAGCCGATTGGAATTGGAAGAATTCGTGGCGCCGACCACCAGCAGAAGATTGGCGTGCTTGCACAGATCACGCACCGCGCTTTGCCTGTTCTGCGTCGCATAACAGATGTCGCGCGTGTCCGGGCCCTGGATATCGCTGAATTTACTGGTCAGCGCGGCGATGATGTCGCGGGTGTCGTCGACGCTCAAAGTGGTCTGCGTCACATACGCCACCGGCGCGTCGGTCGGGATATCGAGCTTGGCCACATCGGCAACGGTCTGCACCAGCACCACCGTACCCGGGATCTGGCCCATCGTGCCTTCGACCTCCGGATGCCCGGCGTGGCCGATCAGGATTACCGTCCGGCCCTGCCCGACATAGCGCTTGCCCTGGTTGTGAACCTTGGTCACCAGCGGACAGGTCGCGTCGATCACCGGAAGATTGCGGTCGGAGGCCTCGCGCTCGACGGTCTTCGACACGCCGTGCGCACTGAAGATCGCCACCGCGCCATCCGGAATTTCATCGACATCCTCGACGAAGCGGGCGCCCTTGGCCTTCAGCGATTCAACAACGAACTTGTTGTGCACGATCTCGTGCCGCACGTAGACCGGCGGACCGTACTTCTTCAGCGCGCGCTCGACGATGTCGATGGCCCGCACAACGCCGGCACAAAAGCCGCGCGGCTGCGCCAGCATCACCTTGAGCGGGTGCAGATTGTCGCGGGGTGTCTCGTCCGGCTTACGCAAGTTGCACCTTGTCCTGCCTGAGGTCCTTGCCGAGGGCCTCGAAGGCCTTGGCGAGGATCCCGTTCGCATCAAGACCGGCGCGGGCATACATCGCCGCCGGCGTGTCGTGATCGATGAAAGTATCCGGCAGCACCATGCTGCGGACCTTGAGCCCGGCATCGAGCGCGCCATGATCGGCCAGCGTCTGCAGAACCTGCGAGCCGAATCCGCCGATCGAGCCTTCCTCGACCGTGATCAGGACTTCGTGGTTCTTCGCAAGGCGCAACACGAGATCGGTGTCGAGCGGCTTGGCGAAGCGCGCATCGGCGACCGTGGTGGTCAGCCCGTGCGCAGCCAGGGCTTCCGCCGCCTTCATGCATTCGGCGAGGCGCGTGCCATAGGAAAGAAGCGCGATCGTTGAGCCCTCGCGCAGCACCCTGCCCTTTCCGATCTCCAGCGGAATGCCGACTTCGGGCAGATCGACGCCGACGCCGTCGCCGCGGGGATAGCGCAGCGCCGAAGGCGCATCGTCCAGTGCCGCCTGAGTCGCCACCATATGCACCAGTTCGGCCTCGTCGGCCGCGGCCATCAGCACGAAATCCGGGAGGCAGCCGAGATAGGCGATGTCGAACGAACCGGCATGGGTCGGACCATCGGCTCCGACGAGACCGGCGCGATCCAGCACGAACCGGACCGGGAGTTTCTGGATCGCGACATCGTGCACGACCTGATCGTAGGCGCGCTGGAGGAACGTCGAGTAGATCGCGACGAACGGCTTGAGGCCCTCGGTCGCCAGGCCGGCTGCGAACGTCACGGCATGCTGCTCGGCGATGCCGACATCGAAGGTGCGCTTGGGGAAGGTCTTCTCGAAGATGTCGATGCCAGTGCCGGACGGCATGGCCGCCGTGATGGCGACGATCTTGTCGTCCTTCTGCGCCTCCTTCACCAGGCTCTCGCCGAACACCTTGGTGTAGGATGGCGCATTCGCCTTGGCCTTCGACTGGCGGCCGGTGACCACGTCGAATTTCACGACGCCATGATATTTGTCGGCCGCGGCTTCCGCGGGCGCATAGCCTTTGCCCTTCTGGGTCACGACATGGACGAGGATCGGGCCGAACGTCGCGTCGCGGACGTTGCGCAGCACCGGCAGAAGATGATCGAGGTTATGCCCGTCGATCGGTCCGACATAATAGAAGCCCAATTCCTCGAACAGCGTCCCGCCGGTCACCATGCCGCGCGCGTATTCTTCGGCGCGTGCTGCCTGGTCGTGCATGAAGCGCGGCAAGTGCTGCGCGAACTGCTTGCCGATCTCGCGCAGCGACAGATAGGTGCGGCCGGAGATCAGGCGGGCGAGATACGCCGACATCGCACCGACGGGGGGTGCGATCGACATCTCGTTGTCGTTCAGAATCACAATCAGGCGCGAGCCCAACGCGCCGGCATTATTCATGGCCTCATAGGCCATGCCGGCGGACATCGCGCCGTCGCCGATCACCGCAACGACATTGTGTCGCGCGCCGGCCAGATCGCGGGCCACCGCCATTCCCAAGCCGGCGGAAATCGAAGTAGAAGAATGCGCCGCGCCGAACGGGTCGTAGTCGCTTTCGGACCGCTTGGTGAAGCCCGAGAGCCCCCCGCCCTGCCGCAGGGTGCGGATGCGGTCCCGCCGCCCGGTCAGGATTTTATGAGGATAGGCTTGATGTCCTACGTCCCAGATCAGGCGGTCTTGCGGCGTATCAAAGACAGCATGGAGCGCCACGGTAAGCTCGACGACACCGAGACCGGCACCCAGATGCCCTCCGGTCACCGCGACCGCGCTGATGGTCTCGGACCGAAGTTCATCGGCAACCTGGCGGAGCTGGTCGTCTTGCAGCTTTCGGAGATCGGCAGGGGTCGCGAAGGTATCGAGAAGAGGGGTCGCAGAAGCCATTATTGGAACACCTTCGCTCGCTTCATGTTTGGGGGACAACGCAATACCGGACTCAGAGATGCAAATGCAAAGTGCTAACAGCCTGCAAAAGCAAAAAGTATACCCTCGAGCACCCGGAGCCCGAAAGTGGGATTAGCAACCCAGCCCGCCGAACGCCACTTCTCTTCGCAATTTGTACCTTGCAAGTGATTAATTGAACCGTGACTAGGAAAAAAGACTCCCTGATGGCGCGTCTGGTAGGGCGGACGGTGGCAATTTGCACCCGGGCGCCCTGGATCACGATCGCCGTTTTCGTCCTTCTGACGGCCGCTGCGTCTGTCTACACGGCCCGGAATTTCGCGATCAACACCGATATCAGCAACCTGATTTCGCCGAATATCGACTGGCGGCAACGCGAAATTGCCGTCGAAAAGGCATTTCCGGACAGAGTCCACAACATTCTGGCTGTGGTCAACGCCCCGACTCCGGAACTCGCGACGCTGGCTGCCAACCGCCTGACCGAGCGGCTCAGGGAGAATCCCGGCCTGTTCCCGGAGGTGCGCCAGCCTGACGGGGGCGAGTTCTTCGGAAAGAATGGCCTGCTGTTCCTTCCGGAAAAGGAACTCGAGCAGACGTTCGGACAACTCAAGGATGCGGCGCCACTCATTTCCATGCTGGCGCGCAACCCCAATTGGCTTGGCCTGGCCCAGGCCACACAGGGCGCCCTGACCGGGGTGCAATACGGGCAGCTCCAGCTTGATTCGCTTGCGCCGATCTTCGACCGGTTCTCGCAGACCTTCGAGGACGCCCTGGCCGACCGGCCGGCAAGCTTTTCCTGGCAGGAGTTGCTGAGCGGCCAGAAGTCCAGTGCCGGGGACACCCGGAAGTTCATCGATATCGTCCCGAAGCTCGACTACAGCGCGCTTGAGCCGGGCAAGCAGGCGACCGATGCGATTCGGCAGGCGGCCGCCGACCTTAATCTCGCGACCGACTATCAGGCCCGCGTCCGCCTGACCGGCTCCGTCCCCATCGCGGACGAGGAATTCGCCACGGTCAAGGAAGGCATGGTCTTCCACGGCATCGGTACGGTCGTGGTGGTGCTGTTCATCCTGTGGCTCGCCCTGAAATCGGGCCGAATCATTCTTGCGGTGTTCCTTGCCCTGGCCGGCGGTCTCGCGATCACGGCAGCCTTTGGCTTCCTGATCGTCGGTTCGCTGAACATGATCTCGGTGGCCTTTTTCGTGCTTTTCGTCGGGCTCGGCGTCGACTTCTGTATCCAGTACAGCGTGCGCTATCGCGACGAGCGCCATCAGCACGACGAACTCCGGCCCGCGCTGATCAATGCCGGCCGCCACATCGGCGGGCCGCTCGCACTGGCGGCCGCCGCGACCGCTGCAGGATTTCTGGCCTTCCTGCCGACCAACTATCAGGGCGTGTCCGAACTCGGCGTCATTGCCGGCGCCGGGATGATCATTGCCTTCATTATCTCGATCACCGTGCTTCCGGCACTGCTGGCGGTGTTCGATCCGCCGGGCGAGAAGGAGCCGCTCGGCTATGCCAGCTTTGCGTCGGCGGACAGGTTCGTCGATCGCTACAGGAAGTGGGTCGTCGGCGGCACCATCGGCGTCGCCGTCATCGGCTTGCCGCTGCTGTATTTCCTGCACTTCGACTTCAACCCGATCAACCTCCGCAGCGCCAAGGTCGAATCGATCTCGACCTACCTCGATCTGCGTCAGGATCCGAACACGGGCGCGAGCTCCATCAACGTCCTGACCGACTCGGCCAAGGACGCAGCGACGGCTGCAGCCAGGCTTGCGAAGCTCCCGGAAGTCGCACGCGTCATGACGATCGACAGCTTCGTTCCGGAGGATCAGGAGGCCAAGCTCGCGCTCATCAAGCAGGCCGCCGAGGTACTAGAACCGGTCCTCAGCGCGGAGCCAGGCGCACCGCCGACCCCGCAGGAGGCTACCGAGATCCTCAACAAGACCGCCGCGATGCTCGATGCGGCCGCCGCGCAACCTGGAGTCGGCGCGACCGCAGCGAAACGTCTCGCCGGGGACTTGCGCAAGCTCGCGTCGGCTCCGGAGGCGCAGCGCAACAGCGCCGAGAACGCGGTCATCACTCCGCTGAAACTCAAGCTGGCGGAACTGCGGCAGTCGCTGGAAGCGGCGCCGGTGACTGTCGACAGCCTGCCGGCGGACCTGAGGAATCTCTGGGTGACCGCCGACGGCCGCTACCGCGTCGAGGCGCTGCCGAAAGGCGACCCCAACGACAACGAGAC
>JAEWHY010000459.1 GCA_023387555.1 Pseudomonadota bacterium | reverse complement strand
CCTCCTATGGCGACCAGTTGCTCGAGTGGCTCAATACCTACACGTTCCCGGTCGAACAGAAGTTTTCCGACAAGGACTTCGCGCGCAGCGTCGCCAAGGTGTTTCTGCGCGAAAGCCTCAGGAACGGCATCACCAGCGCCTGCGTCTATTGCACGGTTTACCCGCAATCCGTCGACGCGCTGTTCGAGGAGGCCGAACGGCTCGGCATGCGGCTTGCCGCCGGCAAGGTCATGATGGACCGCAATGCCCCCGCAGCGCTCTGCGACACGCCGCAATCCGGATACGACGAGTCCAAGGCGCTGATCGGGAAATGGCATGGCCGCGGCCGGCTGATGTATGCGATCACGCCGCGCTTTGCAGGCACCAGCACGCGCGAGCAGCTGGAGGCGACCGGTGCGCTCTGCACCGAGCATCCGGACTGCTACATGCAGACTCATGTCTCCGAGAACCGGAGCGAGGTGGCCTGGATCCGGGAGCTGTTCCCGGAACGGAAAGGCTATCTCGACGTCTACGATCATTATTCCTTGTGCAGGCCGCGCGCCGTCTTCGGACACGGCGTCCATCTGACCGACGATGAGATGCAGGTGATGCATCGCACAGGATCGGCGATCGCGCATTGCCCGACGTCGAACTTCTTTCTCGGCAGCGGCGCCTTCAATATCGCGCGCGCGGTGCAGGCAGACCGTCCGGTCCGCGTCGGGCTCGGCACCGATATCGGCGCCGGCACGTCGTTTTCGATCCTTGCGACCCTGAACGAGGCCTACAAGGCCGCGCAACTCAACAGCCATGCGCTGTCGGCCGGACATGCGTATTACCTCGCCACCCGCGGCGGCGCGCAGGCGATGTACCTCGAGGACAAGGTCGGAAGCATCGCCCCAGGCATGGAAGCCGATCTTGTTGTGCTCGACATGAGATCGACGCCGATGATCGACTACCGGATGCAGTTCGCCAGAGATTTCGAGGATACCTTGTTCATCCAGATGATGCTCGGCGACGACCGCGCGGTGCAGGCGACTTACGTCGCCGGAAAGCTTGTGCATCAGCGCGACCGCGAGCCTCCGGCGATAGCGGTTTGACGGCCGTGCGTCTGTTGCGGTGCCGCGCGCGGACCGCGTTCGCGACAATCAGGTCTCGGCCAGACTGCCGCCTTTGAGGGCCAGTGCGGCGAGTGCGTAGCCGCCCGACGCGCCATCAATGAAATGCATGTGGTCGGCCTGCGTCGGAAACGGCGTGAAGCAGGTCATCATGGCCGCCTGCTGGCGATTGACCCCGAAGCGTATTGTGCCGGCCCGCGCCGCCTCGGACAGCTTCGCTTCGATCTCGTCGGCGAGATCGGGCGAGCAGTCGATGACCATGCGAAGCGCATCGTCGAATTTGCGGAAATCCGAGTTCGCCACAAGCTGATTCAGATAGACGCCCGGGACGAAATTTCCGACGCGGAGGCCGAAGCGAAAGATCACGTAGAACATCAACGTCCGCAAAAGCGCCGCGGCCTGCCGCAGGAACAACGGAATTCGGCCATGGCGCGAGGCATGGGCCTCGAGCACGATACCTTGCGGCGGCCAGGCGAATTTCGGGCCCTCGGCGGGGACCGGGCCGTGTGCCTTCTGCTCGGCGAGTTGCACCAGGTCTTCGACGACGCGGCGGAAGTCGTCTTTGTCGGCGCGCTCGCCCGGCGCGACCAGCAGGGTCAGGACGACGCCATGAAGGGACGGCATTTCCTCGAACCGGCAGGAGAGGCCGCTCAGATCGGGGCGGGTGCCGGGGGGCGCTGGCGCAACCGCGAAGCGTCCTTCCTTCATTGCTTTGTCCGCGAACGCGAGGCCGCCGCCGGTGAACATCGCATAGGTCACGTTCTGCGAGGGCGCAAAGCGCGCCACGCGTACATCCAGCCCCTGATCCCGGATGTCCTGCACCGGTACGATCGCGCCGCGCATCTCGAGTGACAACTCCTCGCTGACCCAGCGCAATGTCGCGGCCAGCGTGTCGCGCGCGGTCTCCGCCCATTCGGGGGGCACCGCAAAGCTCGCGCCATCGCCGCCGAAAACGAACGGGAATTCGCGACCGAGCGCATTGGCCAGCGCGGCGATCACCGCTGCCCCGGCCATGCTCACCGCCTTGTAGCGGTTCACGCGGATCGCAAGCGTCGAGCCGACGACATCGGTCGTGCCAATCACCCAACCCTCGGGCAGCGGGCGGTACAAGGTCTCGTCCATGATACGCGGAAAACCGCGGAAGACGGGGACCTGACTATAAAAGCTTGCGCTGCCGTCCGTAACACTCACGGTATGCACCCTGTCAGCCGATCGTCGCGGCGCCATCGTGGGATCAGTTTGCCGATTCGAACCAGCGCAGGAAGCGGCCGCCGGCCACGCCGCGCATCAAGGCGAGATTGTACTCGACGAAGATCTCCGGCCGGTGCCAGTCGCCGCTCGGCCAGTCTGCGATAGCGCGCTCCAGCCGGGGCAGGTCGATCGCCTTCCGCGCCAGCGGCGATTGCGATAGCGCCGCGATTTCGCCGGCGAAGGCGTTGCGCTGGCGGTCGAGCCGCTCGAACCATCCGGCATCCTGCAGGCCATGCAGCCGGTTGGTCAGCACGCTTTCGGGAAGCAGGCCCCACATCGCGCGCCGGATCAGCGAACGATCGATGCCTTCGGCCAGATATTGCTCGGGCGGCACGCCGAAACAATAGGAGACGACATCGACGTCGGCGGTCGGATCGCGTACTTCGACGCCAGTGAAGGCTTTCTCGGCGGCATGCCAGTCGCCGGCATAATCGGCCTGAAACAGGCCCTGGACGCGCTCATCGCGCCGCGCGCGATAATGAAAGTCATGGCCGTCCCGGCGGGCGCGTGCCTCGATGTCCATCGCCGCCGCAAACTCGGGCCGGATCGGCGAATGCCCCTGCCATGGAGCGATTCCGCCCCTACGGCCGCGCGCGGCAAGCCAGTGGGGCAAAATGGGATCGAAGAACAGGTCCCGCGCTGCTCTGCGTCGGGAATGCGGCGTGCGGTGATAATAGAGCCGGTATTGGCGCAGCGCAGTGAGCCAGCGGCCGCGCAGAAGATGCTCTGCCGCCTGCGACCACCCGTTCCAGCTGATTGTGGAATTGCCGCGCATCCCGCCCAGAAGCACGCGCCGGCCCTGCGAACGGGCCAGTTTCAGGATGGCCAGCACCCAGCCGAGATTGGTCGGGTTTCGCACCGGCGCTTCGAGCGCGATGAAGAACCGCTCGAGATCGGCGAGGTCGTCGGCGGTCTCGTTCGGAACGCAGGTCACATCGATCGTGACGAGCGCCTTCGCGATCGCTTCGACATAGGGGCTTTCATCGGCGTAATGACCGCTCGGCACCGGTGCGTCGAAACCGCGCCTCGGCACCCCGGTAAAGGCGGCAAGCCGCTGGTTGTTCGCGGAGAGGGCGCGCGCCGCGAGGGCTGCGACCGACGAGGAGTCGAGGCCACCCGTCAGCAGACAGCCGTCCGGATGCGCGCTGCGCAATTGCCGCCGCACGGCCATGTCGAGGCATTCGCGCAATCCGTCGGCATAGGCCTGATCCGAACCGAGCCTGACCGCCTTGACGTCATCGGGTGACCAGAAGCGCTCATGCGCAATCGAGCCAAGGTGGTCGATCCGCATCACATGAGCCGGACGAACGCGATGGATATTCCGGTAGATCGTCGTCTGATGCTCGGCGTGATTGAGCACGAGGAAATCGGCGAATTTCTCCTCATGCAGTTCACGGGACACCCCGTCGAACGCGAACAGGCCGTTCGGCATCGTAGCGAATGCGAAGAAGCCTTCGCCTCGGTGCCACATGACGACATTGAGCCCAAGGTGATCGCGCGCCAGCGTCAGAACCCTGGTCCGCGGGCTCCAGATCGCAACGGCGAACGGGCCGCGCAGCATCGGCCAGATCGCATCGCCAAACCGCTCCCATGCCTGCAGCACGATGCGGGAGTCCGGCCAGGACATGGCCTGCTGCGGCGACAGGCCGAGGCGGCGAAGCATGTCGTCGCGATTGTCGAGACGCAGATCCGCCGTGATTATTGCGCCGCTCCCGCCGCGGCAGGGCTGATGATCGTGCTGGTCTTCCGGCGTCATCCGCATCAGCACATGCACAAGGCCGATGCGGCCGTCGACCGCGACTTCGGACCGGTCCGGACCATGGGCGCGCATGGCTCCGGCGACGCGCTCAAGCGCATGCCGGCTCAAGGGCCGATCGTCGAAGCGCAGGAGGCCGGCAATTCCGCTCATGACCGTTCACCCGATCAGGTCACGTGGCGTGGCCGAATGTCGCGAGCCGCGTGAAGCTGCCGGCTTCGGCGCCGCCGATGACCCTGCGCCCGCCGCTCTCGACCCAGGCATGGGCGGTGACATTGCCGCCTTCGCGCGCGACACCGAGACAAAGCCGGCTCGTAATGCTCCGGCGCCGGAGCATGGCATGCGCCGCCAACGCCTGCGGCAGGCATGGCGCCCTCATCCCAGGAAGGGTCGCGGCATGCTCGATCGCCCAAGCGATCCAGTCCGCGTCGTCACCCGTGAAGCGGCACAGCCGCTTCATCGGCCGATCGGCCCAGTTGAAAATGAACGCCGACGGCAGTACCCGCACGGCGAGGCGCGCCAACAGCAGGCTGAGCATAGCCTCGCGCAAAAAGACACGCCGCCTTGTGCGCGGGGTCATCCGGCGCCATCCGGATGATGCGGATGGGCCAGCTTCCGGTCGATCAGCCGTTGCAGGAACGGCAACACGTCACGGGACAGGGCGCCGTGATCCACATCATGGCTTTGTGCCAGTGCCTCGAAGATATCGCTGACCCGGCGCGGCTCCGAAAGCATGTGCCAGATTTCGCTCGCCACGCCATTGAAGCTCACATAGGCGCCGGCATGAACGTTGAGAACCACCACACAGCCATCGACGTCAGCCGAAGCGGCCGACCTGTCCCGCACCAGAACGCTGTCAATCGTCACGCCCACAACAGGCTCCGCAACCCGCCCGCTTCGGGGACGGAAATCCAGCTCAGCCAGCCCTGAACGCCACGGCTGAACGTCCGGAAAGCGCTCTCATTCGGTCCGCACGGCAAGCGGAAACGACATTTCGAACGAAAATCCCAGTTTTGTCGTCGGTGATGCGGGTGCGGCCGGAGGCATTCGCTCGCTCGACTCAGGCTGCGTGTGGCGTGCCGCGGCCGCTTTGGTCCCGGTCCTGATTGGCAATTCGGTCATCGCGGGAGCCTCCCAGGCGCGGCGCGGCCGGGCAGGGCTATCGTTGGCCGACTTCGACCGCATTTTCGTCTCCGCAATAAGCCACCGGCCGACCATTATGGAGATCGGACCGGTCAAGGCAAGATGCGCTAACCAGACGGATACTCCGTTGCGCGGCAAGCAGTTAGCGCGGTTCCCCCGACGCTTGGCAGTCGCGGGCCGCCATGATACCTTTTTATATGCAGGTTTGATCGACGCGAATATCTCGGATCGCCGATCAGATGGCGGTCGACCCATTTTGATGCCGAGAAGGGGCCCAGTATGGCACAAAAAACCACCACAGAAGCGGAGGCAAAGCCCGAGGCGCCCGAAACGCCGGAACTGACGCCCGCGCAGCGACTCGACATGGCTACCAAGCTTGTCGACCGCTATTCTCTGTTTGGCGGCGTCGGCGGCCTTATTCCCATTCCCGTGATCGACCTGGCGGCCGTCGCCGGCATCCAGCTGCAGATGCTGCGCCGGCTTTCGCAGATCTACAACGTGCCGTTCTCCGAAAACGGCGGGAAGGCGCTGATCGCGGCGCTCGCCGGAACCATGATCCCGGCTACCAGCGGCATCGGTGCTGCCAGCATGCTCAAGTCGATCCCGATTCTCGGTACGATCGCATCGGGCTTCGTCATGCCGGCCCTGGCAGCGGGCGCGACCTACGCCATCGGCAAGGCGTTCATCCAGCATTTCGAATCCGGCGGCACGCTGCTCGATTTCAACCCGCCGGATTATCGGGAATTCATCAAGGCGCAGAAGGAAAAATGGGAAACGCGATCGTCGCGTGCGAAGGTCGCCGCACCCGAGTCCTCGGGGCCTGCTGCGTCCGACACCACCCCCACCGGGACATCGGCGACGAACTCTTGATCCGCGGGGGCCGCAGCTCACAGGAGAGCAGCCGCGATTTCGAAATCCGCGGCTGCTTTGACAAGGCCAATGACCGAAGCCGCTCTGTACATCGTCTTTTGCGCACTGACGGGTTTGTGCGGCATAGGGCGCAGGCTTGGCTTCCTGGGAACGTTCGGGCTCGCGCTCGTCACGACTCCCCTGGTGGTGCTGCCGATCCTTCTCATCACCGGCCCGGCGCGAAACGTAGAATGGCGTCGCCGGCCCTGACGTTATCCTATCCGAACCGGCGCGTGCCTTTCTCAAGGGGCCCCCAGCGCCCCTTGCAACAATAGCCGGCGCAGCACCGCAATGTCCTTCTTCCAGCTTGTTCACCGCGAGATGCACGCTTCGGTGCGCAAGCTGGCATTCATGTCGGCTCTGGGCGGCATCAGCAACGCCCTCATTCTCACCGCCATCAATGCCGGCGCGGCGGCGGCCGACACCGAAGAGCGCATCAGCCTTTGGGCTGCGATGCTGTTCGTGATCTCGCTGTTCCTGTTCTTCAAGACACAGGTCTATGTCTCGACCACGATCACCTCCGAAATCGAGGCGATCATTCACAAGCTGCGCGTCCGGATGATGGACTACGTCCGGCGCTCGGAATTGCTCTCGATCGAGGAAGTGGGTCGCGCGCGCATCATCGCCGCGATCTCGAGCGATGCTGCGATCCTGACGCAAGCGAGCAATATGCTCAGCTTCTCGATCCAGGGGCCGATCCTGATCGGTTTCGTTGCGATCTATGTGGCCTATCTGTCGCTGGCGGCATTTCTGCTCAGCGTTCTGATCGTCGGTATGGCCGGCGCGATCTTCCATTTCCGAAGCCGGCGGCTGACCGAGGAACGGATGCGGGCGGCCGAGCACGAACGCCGGCTGTTCGACCGCATCACGGATTTCCTCGACGGCTTCAAGGAAATCCGGCTCAACCGGCCGCGCAGCGACCAGTTGTTCGACGACGCCGTCAACGTGTCGCGGGTCGCCGCGAACATCAAGATCCGGGCGCAGTCGGAGACCTTCAAGCAGATCGCCTATTCGCAGGGCTATATGTACATCCTGCTTGGCACGGTGGTCTTCGTCGCGCCGCAGTTCAGCGAATCCCTGGGCGGTACCTCGGTGGCCAAGATCACCGCGGCGCTGCTCTATGTCATCGGCGCCTGTTTCGCGCTGGTGCAGTCGATCCCGATCCTGATGAACGCCAATGCCGCGGCGAGCCGTATCCAGCGGCTCGAGGAGACCTTGCGCTCGACCGTCTCCTCGGAGACGGATGAGGTCGTGTCGCCGAAGAGCTTCAAGACGATCGAAATGCGCCAGATCAAGTTCAGCTACGTGGACCGGCATTCGGACGTCGCCTTTCACATCGGCCCGATCGACTTCACGCTGCACTCCGGCGAGCTTCTGTTCATCACCGGCGGCAACGGTTCCGGCAAGTCGACGTTTCTGCGCACGCTGGCGGGCCTCTATCACCCCCAGGAGGGCGAGATCCTCCTCGACGGGCGGAGGGTCAACAAGGCCACCCGCGACGAGTACCGCGAGCTGTTTTCCGCGATTTTCTACGATTATCATCTGTTCCGGCGGCTCTATGGCATTTCTGACGCCGATCCGGGCGAACTCGCCGACCTGCTGGCAAAATTCCGGCTGGAGGAAAAGACCGGCCTCACAAACGGTGAGTTCCGCACGCTCGACCTCTCCGGTGGTCAGCGCCGGCGCCTTGCGCTGATCGTCAGCCTGCTGGAAAAGCGACCCATCATGCTGCTAGACGAGTGGACGGCAGAGCAGGATCCCGAGTATCGGCGCAAATTCTATGATGAACTGCTGCCGGAAATGATGCGCGCGGGGAAGACGATCGTCGTCATCACCCATGACGACCGCTATCTCGACGAGTTGCGTCTGCCGGGGCGGCGCATCCATATGGAAGAGGGCCGTATTGTTGAAGAACGCAGAGTGGGCGGCTGACGGCGTTCGATGAGGAACGACTGATGGCAACGTATCCCGAGTCTCTCGACGGCAACCCGCCTCCGGTCAGGAAGCGCGGTGCGTGGCATTTCCTGACGCGTCGGCTGCCGAGCTTCGCGTTCATCCTGCTTGTGCTCTTCCTCGTGGTGACCGTGCTGTGGCGCTTCGTCGTCATCACGGTGCCGGCCGGTCATGTCGGCGTGCTGTGGAAGCGCTTCAACACCTTCGACTATTACTGCTGGTGCTTTGCCGGCCGCGGCACCATGCTCAATCCGCAGCAGCTGCGGGGTGAAGGCCTGCACCTCGTGTGGCCCTGGGATCACCTGTTCATCTACAATCTGCGTCTGCAATCGACCGCGCAGACCTACAACGCCATTTCCCGGGACGGCGTGAACGTCACCGTTCAGATGAACATCCGCTACCAGCTGCTGCACAATGCGGTCGCGGTTCTCCATAAGTTCATCGGGCCGGCCTATTTCGACTCGGTCGTGAGCCCGGAGATCGGCAGCCAGACGCGCCAGGTCATTTCGCAATACACCGCGCAGGAGGTCTACATCTCGCGCGAGGCGATTCAGGAGCGCGTCCGCGACAATGCGCGCAAGGCGCTGGGCGCCAATCTGAACAAGCTGGTCCAGCCGGAAGCCATGGAGCAGCCGGATCCGAAAAACTACAACGATGTTCTGCAATATGCGATCCAGATCATCGACACGCTGGTCCTGAGCATCGAATTGCCGCCGGCGATCGTCGCGGCCATTAATCGCCAGACCGAGCAGTTCTACCTGATCCAGGAATATCGCTACCGGGTCGAACGCGAGGCCCAGGAATCGAGGCGCAAGCAGATCGAGGCGAACGGCATTGCGGCATTCCAGCAGACGGTGAGCCAGGGCATTTCCGATTCCTATCTGCGCTGGCGCGGCATCGAAGCTACGCTTGCGCTGTCGCAATCGCAGAATTCGAAGGTCGTCGTGATCGGCGGCGGCAAGGACGGCTTGCCGATCATTCTCGGCAATGTCGATCGCCCCGCAACCGATGGCGCTCCGACCCCGCCGCATAAGGACGCCGTGCCGCCGCCCCCGACCGAAACAGTGCCCGGCGTCTTCGGTCCGGCAAAACCCGTGCCGCGAGCTTTTGCGCCGCAGGCGGCGCCAAGTGCATCGTCGCCGACCACCGTGGTGGTGCAGCCCGGTGCGGCGGTCCAGGTGAATCCGGCGCCGGCCGCTTCGGCTCCCGCCGCAGCGGACAAGAAGCCGGAGACCCCGGAGCCGGCGGCACCGGCGAAACCGTCGGCGTCCGAGAAGCCGGCAACGTTCAATCCCTTCGACCTGTCCAGTTATGAATCGGTGCTATCGCGGATCACCGGGGGATCGCGGCCGGCGGAGACGACGTCCAAAGCTCCTGAGGCGCCGGCGAAGCCGGCCATGGAAAGGCAGTAGCGGGACCAATGAACCGATCGGCCGATAACCCGGGTTGTACGCCCCGAGCGCGGAATCGGGGCGAGGCGTGACATGCGCAAGTGGCGTTGGACCAGGCGCGGGAGGACCGCTAACGTGACTGACACGCAAACCGGTCGTGCCTCCGACTCTGACCTGAGCTCGAGGGCGGCTTGGCGTCTGCTCACGCGACGCCGCCGCGTCTACATCCTGCTGATTGAGACCTTGTTGATCCTCGGGGTGGCGCTGATCGGCCACATCACCGGGCGCGAGCTGGCGCGACGCCAGATCGTGCAGCGCGAGCAGACGATCCAGCAGCTTCGCGAGGAGCGGCAGCAGGCGAGCGCAGAACTCAACGCGCGCGCCGATCGTATCCTGACGCTGCAGACAAGGCTCAATCACGTACAGAGTGCCCTCGACGAGATCGTGCCGTCGGAAAACATTTACGTGATGCGGCCCAATCAGTCGCTGGTCGTGGCCGGCGGCCGCGTGACGGTCGGGCTGGTCGGCTCACCGGGCATTCAGGGCGTCAATATCAACGTCAACGGCACGCAGCAGCTTGTGAATGCCGGCGACGTCATTCAGGTCAAGCTGGACGAGACGCGGCAGTGCAACGTCACCGTCCAGTCCTTCGATATGTTCAAGGCGGTCGTGCACGCGACCTGCGCTGCGGACGCCAAGTAGTCCGCAGCCGCCGGCCGCCCGCTATTCCCAGATCAGGATGTTCGGAAGCGTGCTGTCGCGCCGGCGCAGCAGCGTATAGCCGACGCCGGCAAGGCCGCGGAACAGGCCGAGATTGAACCGCTGCCCGCCGCTGTTCCACCGATAGTCACCGTTCGAAGCGGCGGCTTGCAGCACGCTGGCAAGGCGCGCTGCAGCGGCTTTGCGGATATCCGGACGGCCCAGCGCGTCGGCCGCTTCGCAGAAGAATTCGACGCTGCCGAGCGTTCCGCAGCACAGCGTGTCGATCTCCGTCGGCCACGCCTGTTCGGCTCCGACCAGCGCATTGCGGATGTCGGTCTGGATGAAGTCTCCGCTCACCGCCCCGCGCTTCATCAGAGCGGCCCGCGCCAAGCCAATGCCCGGAGCGCCGTGGCACCAGCGGCAGGCCCAGCCCGGCTGGCCCTCGTGGCGCAGGTCCGGCCAGTTATGGCGTTCGGCATCATAGGTGGAATTCTCGAACGCCAGCGCTTCAGCCGCGGCCTGATGGAAATCGTCGCGGCCCGTTGCTACGGCCAAAGCGGCGAGCGCATAGGCAAAGCCGGCGGCACCATGCGACATCCCGTTGAGCGGTTTCGGTCCAAGCCCCTGGCCGACCCAGCTGCGGCTGTCATTCGCGCCGATCCGGTTCTGCTGCAGCAGATGCTCGCCGCAGCGGACGGCGCGCGTCAGCACCTCTTCGGCCCCGGTGTCGCGATAGAGGCGCAGCAATGCAAGGATGGCGCCGGCACTGCCGCCGAGTGCGTCGAGGCGCTTGTCGGCGGCGATCAGGTCGTCGGTCATCAGAGCGGCTGCTGCCTTGGCGTCCGCCAGCAGGCCGGGGTCATCGAGGCTCTTCGCGACAACGGCCAAGGCGTAGATCACCGAGCCAAGACCGGTCGCGCCGCCGAGCCCGAGCGAGCGGGCGAAGCGCGCCGCATTGCGGTCCTTGAGCTTGCTGCGCAGCCGGGTCAGGGCGGCGAGCGCGAGGTCAGCGGAGGCGGCATGTTTCGTGACCGCGGCATGAGCGCCCAGGAAGACGGCAACGCCTGAGACCCCGTTGTAGAGGTCGGGCCCAAGGACAGAGAGCTGGTACGCCTCGGCGTCGCCCATCCAGTCGAGACCGATCCAGGCCGCGGAGTGTCCACGGCGGATCGCCAGCGCGGCGATCTCGTCCGCGATGCGATCGGCCTCGGAAGCGAAGATCTTGTTCGTCTGTTCGGCCGTGAGATTGGCGTCGGGAACCTGCCTTTGCGCGACTTCTCCGGGCTTTGTCTGCGTCGTATTCGCCCGGATCACGTCGATCTGCCACGCGATCTCCCGCGCGTCGAAGGCGCGCACCCGGTCACGGGCGCGCTCCAGCCCTGACGTCTGCGTCAAGGCTGCGATCGGCCCGTCGGCGTCGCCGATCTCGCACCCTTCGCTTGGAACGACAAAATGCGGGACGTTGAGTGCGGTGAGCGCTGTTCGCTCGGCGCGGTGGAACGGCCAGGCCGGGTCGGCGCCTTCGTCCCAATCCGACAGTCGCGCGATGAAATCGGCGTGGGCCGACCACATTGCGCCGTCCTCCATGCTGCGATGTCCTTTGAGCCGTTGCAGCAGCATCGCATAGAAGCGCGTCGGCCGAAGCACCTTGCGGACCGGCGCTCCCGCAAAACCCTCGAACAAGCCGCCCTGATCGGGACCGCGGGTGTACTGCGAGAGAAACCGGGCATAGTCCTCGAACCCGGCTATAAAATCATCGATGTGATCGCCTAGCCTCGCGTAGCGCCCATCGACATGCGGCAGGTTCGGGTTCGCGCTGCCGACCTGCTTCTTCCTGACCGGGCGCATGGCGTCGGTGTTGATGTCGGTCCAGGCGATCCTGATCTTGGCATTCCAGTCCGCAGTGAGGGCGCCCATTGCGAACACCGAGGTGTCCGGCGCCCGGCCATAGGCGGGCAGGATGCCAACCGCCATGACCGAATTGGCGATCATGTCGGTCGCGGCCTGCCAGGCGTCCGCCTCCGCCTCCGGCGATTTCGCCGCGGGCGGCAACTGAAGGATGGTCTCGAGATCGATCGGCACCGGGTGGTCACCGGCTGCGATGATATTCTCCTGGTGCATGTCGGTTGCAGCGAAGCAGTGAAACAGCGCGAGCCAGGCGCCGGCACGGCGGAAGAACGCTTTGCACCCGTCCATACTGGCGCATCCGGTGTGCGCCACGAACTCGGTCCAGCCGTAATTGTCACGCGCCACCGCCCGAAACGCCCGCAACTCCAGCGGGGCGTGCGATGCGTTCAGCCGGGCGATCAGGGCATGCCAGGCAACGTCGAGGCGCAGGTCCTTCGGCTTGTAGACCACCCGCGCGCCGTCCTCGAAGGTGACGATCAGAACCGAACGGCCATCGTTGTGACGGTCGGACAGGTCGCCATCGACACGGGCGACGCGGGCGGGACCGCCGGCGTGGATGAGGTCGCGGCGGATGGTTGGCAGATCGGCATCGAGCCGGCGGGCGAATTCGCCGAGAGCGTCGATCCACTGCCGGACCAGCGTTGCGATCAGCCGCAACAGGACCGGCTTTTCCTCGAACAGGCGCCGCAGGCCACCGTCCTTCATGTCCGCGACGAAGCGATGATACAGCGCCGTCCCGGCTACCGGCGCCGCCGTGTCGGCACTGGCCTGATGCCCGGTATCGTTTCGCACTGCGGCGAAGCGGTCATACAGCGGTGGTCCGCAAAGATCGACCAACTGGTCCAGGAGCATCGCCTTCAGATTGGCGCGTCCGGCTTCCGTGAAGTGGTCCCGGATGCGCGACCCGGTGTTGCTCCAGAGCCGGGCGTCGGCCTCTTCGACTACAGGGACCAGCAGATCCTCGAAGGCGTGTGCGTCGCCAGCTGATGGCGGCCGGTCGGACGGGCCTTGCATCACAGCTTCGATCCAGGCGGCGTCCGCGACCCAGCCCGGCATCGCGGCGGCCTGACGCCGCACGGTCGCCAATCGTGCCAGCACATGGTCGTAGGGCCATCCGTCGCGTTCGAGCCTGCGGCGGAAAAGGGACCAGTCGCCGTTCGCGGACGAGACGCACCAGGCAGCGAGCCGCCGCGCCGCGAGGTCTGCGTCGTCCCGTTGGCCCGGCAAGGCCGCGAAATCATCGGACAGCAATTCGTCGATGGTGGCGGCGCGCCGGATCAGGCGCTCGTAAAAGGCTTCCATGCACTCCGTCTCGGTGATTGCCCGACCGTTGGGGTGCTTATCCCGTGCGAGCGCGCCCTTGTCATCATCGGAGCCGCGCTCGGGGCGGCTGACCTGCGTCAGGCATGCCGGAATAAGAGATAGCGATTAATTCGACCGCGACCATGCGCCCGTGACGGGGAGGACATCGTCGGGTGTCAACGCAGGTGATGGTTGGGCAACGCTTGGTAAGGGATCATTGTGATCATAAACTGACCGCTGATTGACTTTTGGCCTCACTTAGCCAATCCTTGCGCCGCCAGCAGGGGGAAATTTGTTCGAGTTTCCTCGTTACTTTCTATGCATCTGGCGGATGAAAGGAATTGCGCCATGACTCTCAACACCTTCAATCAAGAAGAAGAAATCCTGAGCTTCGACGTCTCCGACGAAGTGCTGGAAAGCGCCGCAGGAACCGAGACCTCCGCAAACTACACGCTGGGTTCGTGCACCGGCTTGTCGGTCTGCCCGGCCTGGTAATCTCCGGACCGAATTGCTTTTAGCGAATTGACGCTGTCTCCGAAGCGATTCGGAGGCGGCGTCATTTTTTTAAGCGGCTCGTCTTGGCGTGCTGTGAAACGGTTTTTGAGCAGCGTGGTCGATCCGGCTTCTGTCTCGGCTGCGTCGTTGAAGGGCAGTCCGACG
>JAEWHY010000433.1 GCA_023387555.1 Pseudomonadota bacterium | reverse complement strand
CCCTTGGGCTTGTGCGCGATTGCGCCTTCGATCGCCGCATGCAGGAGATCGTCGGACTCGGAGGCCCGCAGCGGCGCGCGAAGATCCGCCGCATCCTCCTGGCCAAGGCACATGAACAGGGTGCCGGTGCAGGTCAGGCGGACCCGGTTGCAGGATTCGCAGAAATTGTGGGTCATCGGCGTGATGAAGCCGAGCCGTCCGCCGGTCTCGGCGACCCGCACATAGCGGGCAGGACCGCCGGTGCGATAGTCGATCTCTTCCAGGGTAAATTGCTCCGCAAGACGCCCGCGCACCATCGACAGCGGCAGATACTGGTCGAGCCGGCCCTCGCCGACGTCGCCAAGCGGCATTACTTCGATCAGGGTCAGATCCATGCCCCGGCCGTGCGACCATGTGAGCAGGTTGGCGATCTCGTCCTCGTTCACGCCCTTGAGCGCGACCGCATTGATCTTGACCTTGAGGCCCGCGGCCTGCGCGGCATCGATGCCCGCGAGGACGCGGGACAGATCGCCCCAGCGGGTAATGGCGCGGAACTTGTCGGGATCGAGGGTGTCGAGGGACACGTTGATGCGCTCGACGCCATGGCCCTTCAATTCCGCGGCGTATTTCGCCAGTTGCGAGCCATTGGTGGTGAGCGTCAGTTCGTCCAGTTCGCCCGAGCGCAGATGGCGGGAGAGCGAGGCGAATAATGTCATGATCCCGCGCCGGACCAGCGGTTCGCCGCCAGTGAGGCGAAGCTTGCGCACGCCGCGGGAGATGAAGGCCGAGCAGACCCGGTCGAGTTCCTCGAGCGAGAGTAGGTCGGCCTTCGGCAGAAACGCCATGTCTTCGGACATGCAATAGACGCAGCGGAAATCGCAGCGATCGGTCACCGAAACCCGCAGATAGGAAATCGTCCGGGCGAAGGGATCAATCAGCGGCGCCCGCCGGGCATTCTGCTCGAACTGACTTGGTTGCGCTGCAGCATTCATGGGCAATCCTCACCCCATCATATAGGGCTTTGAGGAGCACGGCAAAACCCTTGGAACAGGCGGGGATGGCGCGCTATCAGGGCGGACATGGACAACACGCAGGCATGGCCGAATGAGATTCGTCTGAGCAAGGATGGCCGGACGCTCACAGTGGCTTTCGACAATGGCGAGACGTTTGCGCTTTCCGCCGAATACCTGCGGGTCAAGAGCCCGAGTGCGGAGGTGCAGGGGCATTCGCCGCAGGAGCGAAAGACCGTTCCCGGCAAGCGGGACGTCATGATCATCGAGATCCAGCCGATCGGGAATTACGCGGTGCGGCTGACCTTCGACGACATGCATTCCACCGGCATCTATGCGTGGGACTATTTTGCGGATCTTGGCCGCAATCATGCGCGCTACTGGCAGGATTATCTCGACGAACTCGCGGCCAAGGGATTGTCACGCGAACCGGCCGGGCGGGCGTGAAGCGCGCTCCGCTCATTCTCGTGCAAGCGGACACCCATAAGGCACCGTCCCCGCGGTCGCGAGGACGGACAGACTTGGCGTGTCACCGCACCACGATAACCTTCGCGCCGACCTTCACGCGGTTGTAGAGATCGACCACGTCGTCATTGGTCAGGCGGATGCAGCCCGAAGAATCGGCTTCGCCGACCGAATCCGGGTCGTGCGTGCCGTGGATGCGATAGATCGTCGAACCGATATACATCGCGCGTGCGCCCAGCGGATTGCCGGGGCCGCCTTTCATATGCCGCGGCAGATAGGGCTGGCGCTTCAGCATTTCAGGCGGCGGCCGCCAGTCCGGCCATTCGCGCTTGGCGCTGACGGTGTGAATGCCGCTCCAGGTGAAGCCGTCGCGGCCGACGCCGACGCCGTATTGCATCGCGCGGTTGTTGCCGAGCACGTAGTAGAGTTTGCGCTGCTTGGTGAAGACGATGATGGTGCCGGGCTTTTCCTTGGTCTCGAAGCCGACCTCCTGCCGCCGCATCGCGAGGATATCGAAAATCCCCTTCGACCTGACACTTTGTGGAGCGCCGCCGAGCAGGCGTCCGTCCGGATCGGTGAGCGAGGGATTTGCCATCGAGACCGCAGGGAGGGCGATCGCCGCGACGAGGCCAGCGATGAGCGCACGCACCAGCATTTCAAATTCCCCCAAGGCAGAATCGCACCGCCGGCGCACCGGCTGCGTCATAGTAAAATCATCGACCAGGATGTGCCAACTCAATCGTATGTTGCATGGCGCACTCCCACGAAAGGGCCGTTTCGGAATGCCGGTGGAGTGCTGCACGCTGGCTGCGACGGGCTCGGTACGGACTGTGGCGGATACCTCCGAACCGGTGAGGGAGGGCCGATTGGATTCGGTTCTGCTCTGCTCTGCCTAGCCTATGTGCGACAACTCGCCACAGGGTCGTGATGGAGTGCTTGTGGTGCCATGCAACCCATGGATGCCCGGGTGTTCCTGTTGCTTGCATCGCGCGATGGCTTGTTGGCCCCCATCGATCCATCCGCCATTGGCGCGCCGGCAACCGCGCATGTCACGCAATCGCCCTGGCGGCTGGTGCTGAACAGCGCCGGTCCGGGGACTGATTTCTTCGATGGCTTTGCAGCCTTCGGCCAGAAGGGGGCGCGCCTTAGGGCCCCGGAGAATGCCAATTTCTCCGGACTGGGCAACTACATGCTGGCCCGCGAGTCTAACGGAGAGGTGACGATAGGAGCGGATCCGCTCGGTTCCTACCCGGTCTTTATCTACGATGACGGCCGCCTGTCCGGTGTCTCGAACAACCTTTATCTGTTGGCGGCGGCGCTTCGGGCCAATGGCGTTTCCATCAAGAAATCCATGGGAATGTTTGCCTTTCTCGTTACGACAGGGTGTGGAA
>JAEWHY010000414.1 GCA_023387555.1 Pseudomonadota bacterium | reverse complement strand
ACCGGCTCCGCGGCGCCGCGCGTCAAACGTAAAAGCGCCGGCCTTCGTCGAACCACAACTCGCAACGCTGGTTGACGCGCCGCCGGCCGGAACCGACTGGCTGCACGAGATCAAGTACGACGGCTATCGCGCCGTCGCATCGGCCGCCGGCGGCAACGTCAGGATCTACACCCGCAAGGGCCTCGACTGGACCGACCGGTTTGCGCGCCTCGTCCCGGCGCTGCGGCAATTGAATTGCGAGAGCGCGCTGCTCGACGGCGAAATCGCGGTCGCGGATGCCAAGGGCCGCACCGATTTCGGCGCGCTGCAGGACGCGCTGTCGACCGGCAAGGGCGCTCTGACCTATTACCTGTTCGACCTGCTGGAGCTTGACGGCGAGGATCTGCGTCGCCGGCCGCTCCGGGACCGCAAGGACAAACTGCGCGCGTTGCTGAGCGGGACGAAAGCGCCGCTGGTGTATTCCGATCATGTCATCGGCCACGGCGCGCAGGCGTTCGAACACGCCTGCGCGATGAAGCTGGAAGGCCTGATCTCCAAACAGGCCGAGGCGCCGTATCTCTGCGGCCGCACCCGGACCTGGCTGAAAAGCAAATGCGGCTTCGAGCAGGAATTCGTCGTCATCGGCTGGCGGCCCTCTGACAAGGCCGGGCGGCCGTTCTCGTCGCTGCTGCTGGCGGTGCGGGAGGGCGATGGCTTTCGCTATGCGGGGCGCGTCGGGTCCGGCTATTCGGGCGAAGGGCTCGACCGGCTCTCCCAGCAATTCAAGGCGCTGGCGCGCAAGACCTCGCCGGTGCCGGACGTGCCGGCCGCCATCGCGCGCCGCGCGCGTTTCGTGGAACCGAAACTCGTCGCCGAAATTGCCTTTGGAGGCTGGACGCGGGACGGGCTGGTCCGGCAGGGCGCATTCAAGGGGCTGCGCTCCGACAAGCCGGCCGAACAGGTGATCGAGGAGACACCGATGCCAACGCGCAAGGCGACGCAATCCGCAAAAAAGGCGACGCGATCCGCAAGAAGCGCGGTGCAAAAGGCCACCGCCACGCCATCATCCGCGCGGCGAAAGACCGGCGCCCGCAATGTCGCGAGCCCCCGTGTGGTGTCGCATGCGCGCGACGGCGCGGAGGAGATCGCCGGTGTGCGGATCACCAATCCGGACCGCGTGCTTTATCCGGACGCCGGCATCACCAAGCGCGATGTGATCGCGCATTATCTTTCGATCGCGGACCTGATGCTGCCGCATGTCGCGGACCGGCCGCTCAGTCTGGTGCGGGCGCCGCGTGGCGTCGGCGGCGAGACCTTCTACCAGAAGCATGCGACCGAGGGCTGGCCCGACGAATTCAAGGCGATCTCGATCCGCGAGAAGTCCGGCTCCGACAGGTATCTCTACATTACGGACGAACGCGGTCTTGTCGCTGCCGCGCAGATGGGCGTGCTCGAACTGCATATCTGGTGCAGCGAGGTCGATGAGGTCGAGAAGCCGGACCGCCTGGTGTTCGATTTCGATCCCGACGAGGGGCTCGATTTCGTCCATGTGCGCGAAGCCGCAAGGGACATGCGCGGCATGCTCAAGGAACTCGGCCTGCAGTCCTTTCCGATGGTGACGGGCGGGAAGGGCGTCCATGTCGTGGTGCCGCTGAAGCGCGGGCATAGCTGGGACGAGCATCGGCAATTCGCCGAAGCCCTGGCGCGGGTGATGGCCGAGCACGATCCCGAGCGCTTCCTCGCCACGATGTCGAAAGCGAAGCGGCGGGGCAAGATCTTCGTCGATTATCTGCGTAACCAGCGCGGCGCGACGGCGATCTCTCCGTTTTCGACCCGGGCCCGGAAAGGCGCGCCGGTCGCGGTGCCGGTGTCGTGGGAGCGGCTGGCGCGGCTCGACAGCGCGCACCCGGTGGCGGTCGGCGAGGTGAAGCGCTTCATGGGCGCGAAAGACCCCTGGCCGGGCTATTTCAAGCTGAAACAGCCGCTGCCGAAGCTGAAGTGACCTGGGCTTCGTCGGAACCGCCATTGCGCGACCGTGGCGCATCGTGATAAGAACAAAAAGAGAACTAAATCTGAGCGGCACAGGGCGGGGCTCAAGGCGGCAAGTTGAAGACTTGAACCGGCACACCGCGCCGCCAGTTGTGGAAAAGGGATTTTCATTGCGGCTTCCACAAGCCGCGGGACGGGCTTCGCACTAGGGTGCGGGTGATTTTGGGATGCGCGCGGCGAAGGCCGGGCGCCGTGTTCGGAACGGGAGAGTGTGATGGCGGGATCGGTCAATAAAGTGATCCTTGTAGGGAATCTCGGAAAGGACCCGGAAATCCGGCGCACGCAGGACGGCCGTCCGATCGCCAATCTCTCGATCGCGACCTCCGAGACCTGGCGCGACAAGGGAACCGGCGAGCGCAAGGAAAAGACCGAGTGGCACCGCGTGGTGATCTTCAATGAAGGCCTGTGCAAGGTGGCCGAGCAATATCTGAAGAAGGGCGCCAAGGTTTACATCGAGGGCCAGCTGCAGACCCGCAAATGGACCGACAAGGACGGTGTCGAGAAATACTCCACCGAAGTGGTGCTGCAGGGCTTCAACTCGCAGCTGACCATGCTCGACGGCCGCAGCGGCGGTGGCGGCGGCGATCGGGTCTCCGATTACGGCGGCGGCAGCGATTTCGGTTCGAGCGGTCCGACCAGCGGCGGCGGGCGCAAGCCTGCCATGGCTGGCGGCGGCCGCGACATGGACGACGAGATCCCGTTCTAGGACGACGTCATTCCGGGCGAGCCGCTTGCGGCCAGACCGGAATCCATACGCTGCAGCGGTGGTTATGGATTCCGGGTTCGTCGCTTCGCGACGCCCGGGAATGACAGCCAGTGAGGCCGATGCCCGACCTCTATCATCTTCTGAAACTCGCCCATGTCATCGGCGCGGCGGTGCTGTTCGGCACCGGCATCGGCATCGCGTTTTTCATGCTGATGGCGCATCGCTCGCGCAACGTCGCCGCTATCGCGCCGACGGCGACGATCGTGGTGATCGCCGATGCGGTGTTCACCGCGACCGCCGTGGTGGTGCAGCCGATCACTGGCGTGGCGCTCGCGCATGTCGCCGGCTATTCGCTGCTGGACTCCTGGATCGTCGCGTCGGTCGCGCTCTATATTTTCGTTGGCATGTGCTGGCTGCCGGTGCTGTGGTTCCAGAAGCGCATCCGCGACCTTGCGATCGCGGCGCTGCATGGCAGCAAGCCGCTGCCACCGGCTTATGATCGTTATTTCCGCACCTGGTTCATCCTGGGCTGGCCGGCCTTCGCCGCCATGATCGCGATCTTCTGGCTGATGATCGCGCGCCCTCAGTTGTGGTGAACTGAACCGGTCACGACCGCGGCGCGTTTGTCGGACCGGCCGCGGCAATTGTCGCGATCGCCGCGCCATGCGAAACTTCCGCATGACCACAATCGCAACCGCTCTCCTGCACGCGCTGAAGGCGCATGGCGCCCGTGAAATCTTCGGCATCCCCGGCGATTTCGTGCTGCCCTTCTACAAGGTGATCGAGCAGTCCGGCATCCTGCCGCATTACGAATTGAGCCATGAGCCCGCGGTCGGGTTTGCGGCCGATGCCGCAGCGCGCTTTCACGGCGGGATCGGTGTCGCGGTCGTCACCTATGGCGCCGGCGCGTTCAATCTCGTGAATGCGGTGGCCGGGGCCTATGCCGAGCGCTCGCCGGTCGTGGTGATCGCGGGTGCGCCCGGCGCGCGCGAGCGCCAGAGCGGGCTTCTCCTGCATCATCAGGCCCGCACCGTCGACACCCAGCTGGCCGTGTTCCGCGAGATCACCTGCGACCAGGCGGTGCTGACCGACGCCGCGACCGCGCCCGCGGAGATCGCGCGGGTGCTGCGCTCGGCGCGCGAGCGGGCTTTGCCGGTCTATATCGAGATCCCGCGTGACATGGTGGAGGTGCCATGCGCGGCCGTTCCGGTGCTGCCGCGCGCAACCGTCGATCAGGAGGCGCTGGCGGAATGCGCCAACGAGGTGCTGGCACGCATCGCGGCGGCGGAGCGCCCGGTCGTCGTGGTCGATGTGGAGATCCGTCGCTACGGTATCGAGGACAGGGTTGCGCTGCTGGCGCGCCGGCTCGGCATTCCGGTGGTGACGACCTTCATGGGGCGCGGGCTTCTGGCGGATGCGCCCGACATCCACGCCGGGACCTATCTTGGAGCCGCGGGCGCGGCCGAGATCACGCGGCTTGTCGAGGACGCCGATACGCTGCTTCTGCTCGGCGTGATCCTGTCCGACACCAATTTCGCGCTGTCGGGACGCAAGCTCGATCCGCGTCGCACCATGCTGGCGATCGACGGCGACGTTCGCGTCGGTCACCACGTTTACCCCGGCGTTCCGCTGGATGATCTGGTCGAGGCGCTGGTGACCTGGGCGCCGGAAGCGCCACGCGCGCTCGCCATGGCGCGGCCGCAGGTTCATTATCCGCGCGGTCTGAAGGCCGACGCGACCGCCGTCGTGCCGTCCGACATCGCCTGCGTGATCAACGATCTGTTCGATCGCCATGGCGCGATGCCGATGACCGCGGACATGGGCGACTGCCTGTTCACGGCGATGGAGATCGAGAACACCGAACTGGCCGCGCCCGGCTATTACGCCGGCATGGGGTTCGGGGTGCCGGCGGGGATCGGGGCTGCTGCGGCCCTCGGCGAGCGGACCATGATCCTCGTCGGCGACGGCGCCTTCCAGATGACCGGCTGGGAGCTCGGCAATTGCCGCCGGTACGGGCTCGATCCGATCGTCGTGCTGTTCAACAATTGCTCGTGGGAGATGCTGCGGGTGTTCCAGCCGGAATC
>JAEWHY010000376.1 GCA_023387555.1 Pseudomonadota bacterium | reverse complement strand
CGAGCCGGCGCCGCTCAATCTTTGGCCCTATGCCTATGCGGTCATCGCCACCGCGGCGGCACTGGCGGTCGGCTTGTCGATCCGCCCGTGGCTCGGCATCGAAAATGTCGATCTGGTTTTCCTCACCGCCATCGTCGGAATTGCCGTGCGGTTTGGCCTCTGGCCGTCGCTATTCGCCAGCGTGATCGCGTCGCTCGGCTACAACTTCTTCTTCATGGATCCGGTCTATACGTTCACGATCGCCGATCCGACCAATGTCGGTGCGTTCTTTTTCTTCATCATCATGGCCGTGCTGGTCTCGAATGTCGCCGCGCGTGTACGCACCCAGGCGGTTGCCGCGATGGATCGCGCGCGCACGACGGAAGCACTTTACAGTTTCAGCAGCAAGCTGGCAGGCGGCGGGACGCTGGACGACGTGCTCTGGGCGACGGCCTACCAGACCGCCTTGATGCTGAAGGTCCGGGTTGTGCTGCTGCTGCCCGAAGGCGACTCGATAAGCGTCAAGGTGGGTTATCCGCCTGAGGATACATTGCAGGACGCGGACATCGCAGCCGCCAAGTGGGCGTTCGAAAGCAACCAGCCTGCCGGGCGCGGTTCCGAGACCTTGCCGGGAGCCAAGCGCCTGTTTCTGCCGATGCGCACGAACCGCGGCATCGTCGGTATCATGGGTATCGATAGCGACAAGCAGGGCACGTTGCTTACGCCGGACCAGCGGCGACTGCTGGATGCACTGATCGACCAGGGCGCCCTCGCGATTGAACGCGTGCATCTCGTCGAGGACATGGACCGCGCCAAACGGACCATCGAAACGGACAGGCTGCGTTCGGCTTTGCTTACATCCATTTCGCACGACCTGAAGACGCCGCTCGCGGCAATTCTCGGCTCTGCCGGGACCATCCGCGACCTCGGTGCCAGCCTCAACGAGGCGGAAAAAGCTGAATTGCTGACGACGATCGTAGACGAGTCGGAGCGGCTCAATCGCTTTATCGCCAACCTTCTCGATATGACAAAGCTGGAATCCGGTGCGCTGGCTCTGAACATGTCGCCGCACGACCTCGGTGAAATTGTCGGCAGCGCGCTGCGCAGGGCCGGAAAAATTCTCTCCGGCCATCGCGTAGAACTGGATCTGTCTCCGGATGTGCCCATGGTTGCGGTGGATGCAGTTCTGTTCGAGCAGGTCCTATTCAATGTGCTGGACAATGCCGCGAAATACGCGCCAGAACGTTCGGCGATTCGCATCAGAAGCTGGCGCGACGAAGATTGCGTTTACATTGATGTCGCTGACGAGGGGCGCGGGATCGCGGTTGGTGACGTCGAAAAGATTTTCGACAAGTTCTATCGCGCGGAAAAGGGCGATCATGTGCGCGCGGGAACGGGGCTTGGGCTCGCAATCGCGCGCGGATTCGTGGAAGCCATGGATGGCACGATCCGGGCTCGCAACCGTCCCGACCGGGAAGGTGCAATTTTCAGCATTGCGTTGCCGATTCCTGCTACACACCAACTGCTCGAAACCGCCGCATGAGCGCAGTTCCACTCAAAGTCCTGATCATTGATGACGAGCCGCCCATCCGGAAGCTCTTGAGAATGGGGCTGAGCGCGCAAGGCTATCAAACGATCGAAGCAGCCAACGGCAAAGCCGCGCTCGAGATGCTCGGTCAGGAGCCCGGACTTGTGATCCTCGATCTGGGTCTGCCGGACATCCAGGGACACGAACTACTGCGTCTGATACGCGCCCGTAATGAAAGCGTGCCAATCGTTGTCCTGTCGAGTCGCGGCGACGAGGCGGGTAAGGTACAGGCCCTCGATCTTGGCGCCGACGATTTTGTAACCAAGCCGTTCGGGATGGATGAATTGCTGGCGCGGATGCGGGCGGCGCTGCGTCATCAGCTCCAGGTTCATGGTGAGCGGCCGGTGTTCCGGGTCGGCGAACTTTCGGTCGATCTGGTACGACGCATCGTCAAAGTGGGAGACAAGGACGTAAAGCTGTCGCCAAAGGAGTATGATCTGCTGCGTCTTCTGGTGCAGCACGCGGGCAAGGTTCTGACGCACAAGTTCCTGCTGAACGAATTGTGGAGCGAGCTGACCGACGCCCAGTATCTCAGGGTCTATGTCAGGCAGCTTCGTCAGAAGATCGAGAGCGATCCCGAGCGGCCTCAATATGTCCTTACCGAAACCGGCATCGGTTACAGGTTGCGCGCTCCGGACTGAATGGTCATCGAATTCGTCGCCAATTGTTCATGTGAGACTGAGTTTATGAACATCGCCGAGTTCCTGTCTCCGCACGACACCATCGAGCTAAACGCGCCGGAAAAGCAACATTTGCTTTCCGACTTGGCCTCGATGG
This sequence comes from Pseudomonadota bacterium, assembly GCA_023387555.1. Lineage (GTDB taxonomy): Bacteria > Pseudomonadota > Alphaproteobacteria > Rhizobiales > Xanthobacteraceae > Pseudorhodoplanes. Next base: position 1,639 of record JAEWHY010000376.1, on the reverse strand, counting down.
CCGCACAGAAAGTTGGCGTGCCCGCCGACCAAATCGCAGCCGCATTGATGAAGCGCGAAGCTCTCGGCTCGACGGGGATGGGACATGGAGCGGCAATTCCGCATGCCCGGTTCCAGGAGTTGCGAAAACCGTTTGGCATTTTCGTCAAGCTGAAGCGGCCCATCGATTTCGATGCGATCGATGGCGAGCGCGTGGACCTCGTCTTCGCTCTTTTTCTCCCCGAAAAGGCCGAGAGCGGTCCCCTTAGCGCGCTCGCAGCGGTCGCGCGCAAATTGCGATCCGCCGATGCGTTGACAAGCTTGCGGGCGGTGAAGAATCGGCAGGAGCCTTTCAAGGCAATCCTGGGATAAGAAGCTCCTGTTGATAACGTTTTCGGCGTCTACTTTTGGCACTAAGCAGACATCTGCGGGTGTCTGCTTTGACCCAAAGCGGACGCTTGGAATTTGCGATTGCATAAAACCCTGGTCCCGCCATAAACCCTTAAATCGTGTCGGACTACGCTCTGTATATCGCACCGTGTGCTGGATATTGCGATGACCGGGATAGGCTTGCAGAGCGCGCATATCATAGCCCTTGTTGGCCAACAAATATCTGCAGGCATGTCGCAGCATGTGGGGGGGGGTGCGCGTTAAAGCCTAGCTGGGCCTCCGCGCCGGCTCGTTCCAGCATCTTTGCGAATCCTGTCGTAGTGAACGGAGTGCCGCGCTCCGACCTGAATACGAATGCCGACCTTGGCTGCTGTTCGCGCTGAAGGCGGCGCAGTGCTCGGAGTTCGTCGCCCAAGATCGGGTGAGTGCTAGGTGTGCCTCGCTTGGTGCGCCGAACATGTAAGGTTGCGGAGCTGAACTCGATCTGGTCCCACCGCAGATCCGTCAACTCCGACGCCCGTAGGCCGTGGTGGTAGGCGACGAGGATCATGGTGGCGTCGCGATGACCATGACGATTGCTTTTGGCGGCGTCAGTTAGACGCTGCACCTCATCGTCGGTCAGATACTCACGCGTGCGCAGTTCGGCATTTTTCGGCCGACGCGGCATGGCAACTGTTCGTTTTACGATAGCCTGAAGGCGCGCGTTTTGAGGCTGTTTTGGCCATGTTTTTCGCTCGGTTTGAGGGGGCTGTTCGAAAACGGGCTGTTTTACGAGCGCAATGTCTAGTTCTGGAAAATAGAGAATGCTCGATGATTCAATCCGTTGGTGCATCGACAAAATTGCCGTGACGATCGGCCGGTACAAGGGCTTGGCGCTTCATCGGCCGGAGACATGGGTGAAGGCGTCGTTTTTCCTTGAGAATGTTGAGCGCGGTCGCGTCGCCGCGGTCGAGCGGAACACGACAAGCAAAGTGATAGCGCGGCAATTTCGCGAAAGCGCCGGGTCGGCCCTTCAAGTAGCGGTTGGGCATGACATCGATTTAGCCAGGTGTCATGAAATGCTCCGGGCCGAGAGCCCTTGCTGGATCGTCAGGCGTTCGAGAGTTCGCCCGCGTCGGGACGTGATGAGATCGTGATCTCGTCCGTTAAGATCAACGAAGATTGGCACCAGAATGGCGACAATTCCAGATCGACCGATCGGCGGTCTCAAGCTTGAAACAGCGAATCTCACGCGTGTGGCGGGCGGCAAGGTTCTTGTCGATCACGTGTCG
>JAEWHY010000274.1 GCA_023387555.1 Pseudomonadota bacterium | reverse complement strand
GTCCCGGACCAGGCTCTTCAGCCGTTCTTCCAGAATGTGGGTGTAGATCTGCGTGGTCGAGATGTCGGAATGCCCGAGCAGGGTCTGGACCACGCGCAAATCAGCGCCGTTCTGCAGCAGGTGGCTGGCGAAGGCATGCCGCAGGACGTGCGGGCTGACGGTTTCGGAACGTAATCCGCAATGGGCGGCCAGCGCCTTGAGGTCGCGTGCGAAATGTTGTCGCGTCAGGTGCCCCTCCTGTCCGAAGGACGGGAACAGCCAGGCCGAATTGCCGTGTCGGGTGGCGGAGAGCAAGTCGCGGTAGTGCGCCATGGCTTGGCGGGCTGCCTCGTTGAGCGGGACCATCCGCTCCTTTCCACCCTTGCCCCGGACCATCAGCATGCGCTGGTCGCCGCGCGCCGCCGAGGCGGGGAGGCCGACGAGTTCCGACACCCGCAGCCCGGTCGCATACAGCAGTTCCAGCAGGCAGTGCAGGCGGGCCGCGCGCTGGCTCTCGGCCGGCGAGAGTTCCGGATTTTGCGTCTGCGCCCGAGCCGCTGCGATCAGGCTGTCGACTTGCGCGATCGAAAGCGTCTTCGGCAGCGACCGGCCGCGCTTCGGCCCTTCCAGAATCGCGGCCGGATCGTCGGCCCGGTATCGTTCGGCGTAGAGAAACCGATAGAGCTGGCGAACCGCCGACAGTTTGCGTGCAACCGACGATGGCGCGAGGCCACGTTTCGCGAGATCGCCGAGATAGCCGCGGATGTCGTCGCTCGCGGCCTCCGACAGGTCACGGCCGATGGTGACGATGTAGTCGGAAAAATCCTCGAGGTCGGCACGGTAGGCCGCAAGCGTGTTGGGGCGAGCGCCGCGCTCGGCTGCGAGCATGTCGAGGAACAGCGCGATCTGCCTCTGGCTCGACCTCGGGCTGGTCTTGGGGCTCGCCTTTGGGCTCGACTCGGGGCTCGATTTGGCGGTGTTGCGGGCCATGACCCCTGCCGTCGGCTAACGCTGCTTGCTGAACCGGTCCTGCGGGATCGTCACGGTGATCTCGCGAGGCTGCGGCTGCACCAGTACGGCGAGGGCCAGCATGCCGCCATAGACCACCCCCGCGATGATCGCGACAACTGCAAGGAATCGGAACAGACTCGGCATGGCAATCGGGCGTGTCGCGGCTCGGTCGAGCGGGTGGGAGGCGCGAGTACCACCATGTTCGCGCCGACCTGACAAGGATGGTCCGCCCAAGCGCCGAGAACAAGGCAGTGCGGGCTTGCAATCCGCGGCTCGTGCTATAGTCCCGGTCGCTGCCGCGAAGGAAACCGCCGATCGCATGTCGCATGACCTGGCCCATAGCGCCCCTCGCACCGACGAGGCAGGCATCCTTGATGCGTTGGGCCGGCGGTCGCTGGTGCTGGTCGGCATGATGGGGGCCGGCAAGTCGTCGGTTGGCCGCAAGCTGGCAACGCGCTTGAACCTGCCCTTTGTCGACGCCGATACCGAGATCGAGGTGGCGGCCGGGATGACCATTCCGGAGATTTTCCAGTCGCGCGGCGAACCCGAATTTCGCTCCGGCGAGGCGCGGGTGATCGCGAGACTGCTGGATGCGGGGCCGCAGGTGCTCGCGACCGGGGGCGGAGCCTACATGAACGCCGAAACCCGGAGCCTTATCGCCCAGAAGGGCCTGTCGGTCTGGTTGAAGGCGGACTTCGACGTTCTGATCAGGCGCATCAGGCGCCGGACTGACCGGCCCCTTCTGCGGACCGCCGACCCCGACGGAACGCTGAAACGGTTGATCGAGGAACGCTATCCGGTTTACGCGCTGGCTGACCTGAAAATCGAGTCGCGCGACGTGTCGCATGAGGTGATCGTGGATGAGGTGATCGAGGCGTTGGTGGCGCACTTTTCCATCGGGCAGGGCGACCGGCCATGACGGTGCAACCTCGCGCCGGCGATCCGGTCACCGTGGATGTCGCGCTCGCCGGTCGTGCCTATGACATCGTCATCGGACGCGGCCTGCTGGCCGGACTGGGCGCCCGCGTGGCCGCCCTGCGGCCCGGCGCGCGCGTTGCCATCGTGACCGACGATGTCGTTGCCGAGCAGCACCTGGCTGCGGCGGAGAAATCGCTCGCCGATGCCGGCATCGCCACCAGCCGTGTGATCGTTGCCGCCGGGGAAGCGTCGAAATGCTATGCGGTCTTCGAGCGGGTCTGCGAGGACATCATCGCGGCGCGGATTGAGCGCGGTGACCTCCTGGTCGCGCTCGGGGGCGGTGTGATCGGCGATCTCACCGGGTTTGCCGCCTCGGCGGTGCGCCGCGGGATCGACTTCGTGCAAGTGCCGACCACGCTGCTCGCGCAGGTGGATTCTTCGGTCGGCGGCAAGACCGGGATCAACTCCCGGCATGGCAAGAATCTGATCGGCGCCTTCCACCAGCCCATTCTGGTGCTCGCCGACACCGCGGTCCTCGACACGCTGCCACTTCGCATCATGCGTGCGGGCTATGCCGAGGTCGCCAAATACGGATTGATCGGCGATGCCGATTTCTTCGCATGGCTCGAAGCCAACTGGCGCGATGTGTTTGCCGGCGCCGCCGCTCGCGAGCACGCGGTCGCGGTGAGCTGTCGCATGAAGGCTCAGATCGTGGCGCGCGACGAGCGCGAAACCGGCGACCGCGCGCTGCTCAATCTTGGCCACACCTTCGGTCACGCGCTCGAGGCGGCGGCCGGTTTCTCCGACCGGCTCTATCATGGAGAAGCGATTTCGATCGGAATGGCGCTGGCCTTCGCCTTCTCGGCGCGTCGCGGATTGTGCAGCCAGGCCGATGCCGAGCGCGTCGTGCGCCATCTCACGGCCGTCGGGCTGCCCACGCGCATTTCCGAAATTCCGGGAGAGCGGCCGGATGCGGAGCGCCTGATCGAACTGATCGGCCAGGACAAGAAGGTCAAACGCGGCCGTCTCACCTTCATTCTGGCGCGCGGGATCGGGCGGTCGTTCATCGCTCCCGATGTCGACGTCGCCGAGGTTCGTGATTTCCTTATCGACCAAATGCGCTGACGATGATCGCACAAGACTGGCTCGCATTGCTGGCGATCCTGATCTGCCTCGCGCTCTCGTTCTTTTTTTCGGGCAGTGAAACGGCCCTCACCGCGTTCTCTCGCGCGCGCATGCTGCGGATGGAGAAGTCCGGCAACCGCAACGCGGCGATCGTCAACCGCCTGATCGAGGCGAGGGAGCGGCTGATCGGCGGCATCCTGCTGGGCAACAACGCGGTGAACATCGCGGCGTCCTCGCTTGCGACCGGTGTCATGCTCGCCTGGTTCGGCGACGTCGGTGTGGTTTACGCGACGCTGGTGATGACCGCGGTCGTCGTTGTCTTCACCGAAGTGCTGCCGAAAACCATCGCGATCAATGCCCCGGAGCGCGGCGCCTTGCTAGTCGCGCGACCGGTTCAGCTGGTGGTCACGGTGCTTGGTCCGATTCTGATCTGGATCGAGCGATTCGTCCGCTGGATTCTGGCATTGTTTGGGTTACGCGTCGGCGAAAGCCAGCCGATCCTGTCGGCGCACGAAGAACTGCGCGGCGCCGTCGATTTGCTGCACCGTGACGGAAGCGTCGAAAAGCACGACCGCGACATGATGGGCGGTGTCCTCGACCTGCGCGAACTTCAGGTCATCGACGTGATGATCCATCGCACGGAAATGATTACCGTCTGCGCGGATGAGAGCCCGGAGGCCGTGCTGAAGGCCGTCCTGGATGCGCCGGTCACCCGTATTCCGCTGTGGAGCCGGACCCCGGACAACTTCGTCGGCATTCTGCATGTGCGCGACCTGCTGGTCGCGCTCCAGGAAGCCGGCGGCGATCTTGCGAAGATCGATGTGGTGTCGCTCGCCCGTCCGCCATGGTTTGTCCCGACGCTGCGGCCCCTGACGGAGCAGCTCAAGGCGTTCCGTCGCCGCAAGACGCCGCTTGCGCTGGTCGTCGATGAGTATGGCGAGGTCATGGGCCTCGTCACGCTGGAAGATATCATCGAGGAAATTGTCGGTGACATTACCGACGAGCATGACATCGACCTGCCGGGCGTGTGGCCGCAGCCCGATGGATCGGTGCACGTCGAGGGCAGCGTGCCGATCCGCGATCTCAATCGCGCGATGGAATGGAATCTGCCGGACGAACAGGCCACGACGATCGCGGGACTGGTCATCCACGAAGCGAGATCGATTCCGGATGTCGGTCAGACCTTCACGTTCTACGGCTTTCGATTCGGCGTCTTGTTGAAGGACCGGAACAGAATCACCTCGTTGCGGATCACACCGCTGACCCGAAATCCAGGCTGACGGGTTCCTATTCAGGGTTCCTATTTCCAACCGCGTGCGCGGTTATGGAACTATAGTCGAATACTATGCTCAATCAAAAATTGTGATTTTTACTGAATTCCGTATCCAGTTTGATGCTTAAGCAATCTGGATAATCCATCGTTTTTGTTTGCTGTACTGAATGTCGGCCGATAGATTTTTTGACTGTCTGATGCTGCTCCTCTGTTGCCTTTGATTGACGTCGCTCAATTTGCGGTTGCGGCTCGCGTGAGCCGATGCGCAGGACGGTTCTTTGCTACTTTCCGTCCCGGTTCCTCGGGCTCCCCGGGTGACGAGTTGGCTTGGTCAGCGTTAAGGGGAATCCTGAGAAGGCAGCGCCGATATGCGCTGCGATGTACCGCAGCTTGTCGTTCGCGATTTTGATGGTGGCATCACAATGCAGCGCAGGCACGAGGCCCAGAATATCCCGATCGAGCTGCTGCGTTCATTCGTGGTCATCCAGGAGTGCGGCAGTTACACGAGGGCGGCCGAGGCGCTGCATCTGACTCAGCCTGCAATCAGCGCGCAGATCAAACGGCTCCAGCAACTCGTCGGCGGTGAGGTGTTTGTCCGCTCGGGCTTTGGCGTATCGCTCTCCGAGAAAGGCGAGATCGTCAGCCGTTATGCGCGGCGCATCCTTGCCATGAACGACCAGATCCTCGGGCTGTCGGGGGCCGCTGCGGTCTCGAAATCCATTCGGGTCGGTATTCCCAATGTCTATGCGGCGACCATGCTGCAGCGGCTGATTGCAGCGTGCCGGGAAGCCGCGGGCGACGAACGGCTTCAGTTCACATCAGACAGCTCTGCCGAACTCGCGCGCAGCCTGTCGAGCGGTTATCTCGACATCGCGTTCCTGGCCTTGCCGGATGTCGAGTCGGCGCAGCGATTCGAACGATGGTCCGAACCCATGTGCTGGGTTTGCGCGCAGGATTTCGGCGCGGGCCCTGGCGCCCCGCTTCCGCTGCAGAGCTGGCCGCACGGCGTTTCGGATCAGCTTGCCATCGAAGCGCTCGAAAACGCCGGCTTGTCGTATTCGATCGTGTTCACGGCATCCGATCTTGGCGCGCATTTCGCGGCACTCAGGGCGGGGCTCGGCTATCTGGTGCTGCCGCAGCGGCTGGTGCCGCCCGATCTGAAGATCGCGCGCGACTATTTCCTGCCCGGCCTGCCTGCGTGTGATGTCGGCATCTATCTCAACAGCGAAAAGGATACGGGCAAGCTGCGCGATGTCGCGGGCTGCCTGCGCGACGTCTTTCACCCGGATACCGCGCGGCTCGCAGATGAAGCCGATATGCCGCGCGACGCGCGACGGGGCCACGGCTGAACTTGGTGACCCGTTTGATGCCGGGCTGCTACTCGGTCAGGCGCCTTCGCCCGGCGCTGTGGCATGGATGGCGAGCGCATGGACGCCGCCGGCCAGTTCCCCGGCGAGAGCGGTATTGATTGCGCGGTGCCGGTCGATCCGGCTCTTGCCGCGGAAAGCCTCTGATACGATATAGACGCGGTAATGAGTTTCCCCGCCGGGGCGATGCCCGGCATGACCAGCATGCAGATGAGATTCGTCTTCGACGCGGAGGCTTTCCGGCGCGAAAGCTTCCGTCAATTTCTTTGTGATGACATCTTTCGTTCGCATGCTTTCAGACCTGACTTGCGTGGCGGAGTTGGGGTGACAGCGTCACTGCGTTGCACCGTTTGAAACAGGATCGATCTCTGCAAATGTCAAGTCTTGAACCTTTCGGCGCATTCTTCTCATACTCGTAACTGATGAAACTCAACTCGCCATTATTCGACAAGATCCGGGTCAAGCCCGGCGAGGACCGCCGTCAGCGCACGACCGAGCATGTCTGCGAATGGCCGGGCTGTCGCGGCGAGGCGACGCACCGCGCGCCGAAGGGCCGCGGTCGCGAGAAGGACTATTGGCGCTACTGTCTCGATCACGTCCGCCAGTACAATCAGAACTATAACTTCTTCCAGGGCATGAGCGACGACGACGTTCGCCGCTACCAGAAGGATGCCCTGACCGGCCATCGGCCGACCTGGAAGATGGGCACCGGCAAGGAGGCCGATCCCGGCCGCTTCTACGCGGAAAACGGCATTGATCCGTTCAGCATGTACCGCGAGTTTGCCGGCACCGAGGCTGCCGGTTCGTCGTCGCGCGCCAAGGCTGAAGGCCGCAGCATCCGCAACGCCGAGCGCAAGGCTTTCGACACCCTTGGACTGGACATCGGGGTGTCGCGGGTTGAGATCAAGGCCAAGTTCCACGAACTGGTCAAACGCCACCACCCGGACAGCAACGGGGGCGATCGCTCGACCGAGGATCGCCTGATCGAGATCATTCAGGCCTACAATTATCTGAAATCGGTCGGCATCGCCTGAGCGCGCGAGCCTTTTTCCGGTTCCCCCCGCCGCAACCCTGACCCGCCTTTCCGGAAGGCCCCGCACTGCCTATCTTTCCTGCACATTCCGATGCAGGCATAAAGGCTTGCGGGTTTCGCGCCCGCGCGCCTTTCTGCTAGGTTGGCGGCGACCGATTTGCCAACCCGAACTGACCTTTTGCGGCGCCCGGTCCGGCGCGCATGGAGAAACGATGGCTACTGCATCTGAGGCAATTCCCCAGGGCCCGGGCGGCCTGCCCGACATGAAGGTGTCGGTCCGGCAGGTGTTCGGCATCGATTCCGATCTTGAAGTTCCGGCCTATTCGGAGCCGGACGAGCACGTCCCTGACCTTGACCCCGATTACCTGTTTGACCGGCCAACCACGCTGGCGATCCTCGCCGGTTTCGCGCGCAATCGCCGCGTGATGGTCACCGGCTATCACGGCACCGGAAAATCGACGCATATCGAGCAGGTCGCCGCGCGCCTCAACTGGCCGTGCGTGCGCGTCAATCTCGACAGCCACATCAGCCGCGTCGACCTCGTGGGCAAGGACGCGATCGTGATTCGCGACGGCATGCAGGTCACGGAGTTCCGCGACGGCATTCTGCCGTGGGCGCTGCAGCACAATATCGCGATGTGCTTCGACGAATACGACGCCGGCCGCCCGGACGTGATGTTCGTCATCCAGCGCGTGCTGGAGCAATCCGGCCGTCTCACGCTGCTCGACCAGAATAAGGTGATTCGCCCGCATCCGTGCTTCCGGCTGTTTGCCACGGCCAACACGGTCGGTCTCGGCGACACCACGGGGCTCTATCACGGTACGCAGCAGATCAACCAGGGCCAGATGGACCGCTGGTCGATCGTGACGACGCTGAACTATCTGCCGCACGACAAGGAGGTCGAGATCGTGCTGGCGAAGGCCAAGCATTATCGGACCGAGGAGGGCCGCGACATCGTCTCGAAGAAGGTGCGCATCGCCGACCTCACCCGCAACGCCATCATGAACGGCGACCTCTCCACGGTGATGAGCCCGCGCACGGTCATCACCTGGGCGGAAAATGCGGAGATTTTCGGCGACGTCGGCTTCGCCTTCCGCGTCACCTTCATCAACAAGTGCGATGAGCTCGAGCGTCCGATCGTTGCGGAATTCTACCAGCGCAGCTTCGGGCAGGAGTTGCCGGAATCTTCGGTGAACGTAGCGTTGTCCTAAAGTGACGACCCGGCGCGGCGGATCTCGGAATGTCAGGAGCCGCCGCCGCCGTGACGCACCGACGAGGAGTCGCAGAGACGAAACCGCCAATCTCGCCTAACACAGCGACTGGAACCCGGACTGGTGGTTGCCCATGACGCATATGTTTCGCACGTTTGTGTCCGGTTTGATCCTGCTGCTGCCGTTGATCATCACGCTGGCGGTGGTGGCGTGGCTCGGACAGTTCATCATCAATTATGTCGGACCGTCCAGCGTCGTCGGTCAGGCATTGATGACGATCGGCTTCAGCTTCTCCGCCTCGCAATTCGCCGCCTATGTGATCGGGCTCATCGTCTTCATGGTGATCGTCTATCTGCTCGGCCTCGTGGTTGAATCGCGATTGCGCAGCCATCTGTCGCAACTGCTGGACTCGACCATGCGGCGGATTCCGCTGGTCGGCGCCCTGTACGATCTGATCCACCGCTTCGTGGCGCTGATGGACAAGAAGGATGTCGAAGGGCTCAAGAGCATGAGTCCGGTCTGGTGCTTCTTCGGCGGTCCGAACAGCGCGGCGGTCCTTGCCTTGCTGCCGACGCCCGAGCCGATCATGGTCGGCGAGAAGCCCTATCACGCCGTTCTGATCCCGTCGGCGCCGCTCCCGGTCGGCGGGTGCCTGGCCTATGTGCCGGCCGATTGGGTGCAGCCGGCCGATGTCGGCGTCGACAAGCTTGTCAGCATATATGTGTCCATGGGCGTGTCATCGCCGACGAAAATCGCGCCGTTGCCAGTTCCCGCATCGACCAAGAGCGAACTGGTCGCGGGCTGAGCAGCGGCCGCAGCAACGAAACAACATCATGTCCTCGAATTACAAAACGAAAGCGCCGACGAAGGAATCCCCGACCGAACCGTTCAAGCGGGCGGTCACCGGATGTCTGCGCGCCATCGCCAAGCGGCCGGAAATGGAAGTGGCCTTCGCGGCGGAGCGCCCTGGCCTCGTCGGCGGCAAGGCTCGGCTGCCGGAGCCGCCCCGCAAGCTGACGCGCACGGAAGCGGCCATTGTCCGCGGGCACGCCGATTCCGTAGCCCTCAAGCTCGCCTGTCACGATCCCGGCGTGCATCGCAAACTGATCCCGGGTGGCCAGCAGGCCCGCGCGGTGTTCGAAGCCGTGGAGCAGGCGCGGGTCGAAGCGATCGGTGCGCGCCGCATGTCGGGCGTCGCGAAGAATCTGTCGGCGATGCTCGAGGACAAGTTCCATCGCGGCAAGTTCGACGACATCACCGATCGCGCCGACGCGCCGATCGAGGAAGCCGTCGCGTTGATGGTGCGCGAGCGCCTGACCGGGCTTGCGCCGCCGCCGGCAGCCAGGAAGCTGGTGGAACTGTGGCGCCCCATCATCGAGAACAAGGCCAGCCGCGGCCTCGACCAGCTTGAATATCTGATCGAGGACCAGGCGCGGTTTGGCGACGCGATCCACGATCTGCTGGATGCGCTCGACATGGGTGAGGATCGCAGCCGCGACTCCGAGGAAGACGAGGATTCCGAGGAGAGCGAGGACGATCGCCGCCAGAACGAAGAGGGCGAGCAGGGCGACACGTCCGAATCCGAAGACCTGCAGCGCATGTCGGTCGAGGAGGCGGAGGCATCGGCCGATGATGCCCAGGAGGCGACCGCCGAGGCCACCGACGCGCCGAGCTCGGACATGGCCGACGATGCCGACATGGGCGATTCCGAAACCCCGTCCGAGCCCTGGCGGCCGCGTTCGGGCCACAATGAGCATCGCGGTCCCGAATACGGCGCCTTCGTCACCAAGTTCGACGAGGAGATCGCCGCGGAAGATCTCTGCGAGCCGGAAGAACTCGATCGGTTGCGCAGTTATCTCGACAAGCAGTTGTCGCATCTGCAGGGCGTGGTTGCGCGGCTTGCCAACCGGCTGCAGCGCCGCCTGATGGCGCAGCAGAACCGCGCCTGGGAGTTCGACCTCGAAGAGGGCATCCTCGATCCGGCGCGGCTGTCGCGCATCGTCGTGGATCCGATGCACCCGCTCTCGTTCAAGCGCGAGAAGGACACCAACTTCCGAGATACGGTGGTGACGCTGCTGCTCGACAATTCCGGCTCGATGCGCGGGCGTCCGATCACGGTCGCCGCAACTTGCGCGGATATCCTTGCGCGCACGCTCGAGCGTTGCGGCGTCAAGGTGGAGATCCTCGGCTTCACCACCCGCGCCTGGAAGGGCGGGCAGTCGCGCGAAGCCTGGCTTGCGGCCGGCAAGCCGGCCAATCCTGGACGCCTCAACGACCTGCGTCACATCATCTACAAGGCCGCGGATGCGCCCTGGCGGCGCGCGCGGAAAAACCTTGGCCTGATGATGCGCGAGGGCCTGCTGAAGGAGAATATCGACGGTGAGGCGCTGAACTGGGCCTATCGCCGCCTGCTGGCGCGGCCCGAACAGCGGCGCATCCTGATGATGATTTCGGACGGCGCTCCGGTCGACGATTCCACACTGTCGGTGAATGCGGGCAATTATCTCGAGCGGCACCTGCGCTGGGTGATCGAGGAAATCGAAACCCGTTCGCCGATCGAACTGATCGCGATCGGCATCGGCCACGATGTCACGCGCTATTATCGCCGTGCCGTGACCATCGTGGATGCCGAGGAGCTTGGCGGCGTGATGACCGAGAAGCTCGCCGAATTGTTCGATGACGACGCCGGTGCTGTGCATGCGGCGGCGGCCTTGCGCCGCATCCCGCGCAGGCTGCATTCGTGACGGGAGGCGGCTTGCGTCGGTCATTGCTCGCGGCCGCATTCGTGATTCTCGGCGGATTTTCCGCCTCGGCGCAGCTGTTGCCGCAGGCGCCGGCCGAAGCCCCCGCCAGGCTTCAGATCGACGCCAAGCCGATCGCCGCGTTTGATCCGCGCGAGCCGCAGCGCAAGAATTTCGGCAGGCTCGTGTTCCGTGGCGGGCTGGAGTTATCGTCCACGCACAAGCAGTTCGGCGGACTGTCCGGTATCCGGGTGTCGGCGGACGGCAAGTTCCTCGCCATCACCGACAAGGCGCATTGGATCCGCGGCCGCATCGTCTATCGGGGCGATGCGCCTGTTGGCATCGCCGACGCCGAAGTCGCGCCGATGCTCTATTCCGACGGCCGGCCCATCACAGCGCGCGGCTGGTACGATTCCGAGGCGCTCGCGGAGTCGGGCGGGTTTGTCTATGTCGCGCTGGAGCGCGTGCATCGCATCCTGAGATTCGATTATGGCAAGCGCGGTCTGATGGCGCGGGCCAGTCTCGTGGCGGTGCCGCCCGAGCTTGGAAAGCTGTCCAGCAACAAGGGTATCGAGTGCCTGGAAGTCGCGCCCAAAGGCAGCCCGGTTGCCGGCGCGCTGATCGCGATTTCAGAGCGCGGCCCCGATCCGGCCAGGAATATCCGCGCCTTCCTGATCGGCGGCCCGAAACCGGGGCTGTTTTCGGTCAAGCCCAGCGACGATTTCGATGTCGTCGATTGCGCGCTGACGCCGGACGCAGGCTTCCTGATCCTGGAGCGGCACTTTTCCTGGCGGCGTGGCGTGGCGATGCGGATCCGCCGCGTCGAAATGTCCGAGATCGTGCCGGGTGCCGTGCTGGAAGGCACGACGCTGATATCGGCCGATATGGGCTTTCAAATCGACAATATGGAAGGCCTGAGCGTGCATCGCACCGCGGCCGGGGAAACCGTATTGACGCTGGTCTCGGACGACAACTTCTCGATCATCCAGCGGACGATCCTGCTGCAATTCACATTGCTCGATGAATAGCGGAGCCAACGCGAAAGTCCCCGGTGGGAGCCGGGGACACAGCGGAGGCGAGTGCGGTTCCCGTCTTTACGGGAAAGCAGGGGAAGACGGGATTGCGATCCCGATCAGCTCGCCGGAGCGAGCTTCTTCTCGAGCTGGCGCTTGAGATCGAGCGCCTTCGGCGACAGATCCGCATCCTTCGCCTTGGCGAGGAAGCCGTCGAGGCCACCGCGGTGATCGACGGTCTTCAGCGCGTTGGCGGAGATGCGGAACCGCACCGAGCGCTCGAGCGCTTCAGAGGTCAGCGTGACATTGACAAGGTTCGGCAGGAACCGCCGCTTGGTCTTGCGGTTCGAGTGGCTCACCTTGTGACCGGTCTGGAAGCCCTTGCCGGTGAGGTCGCATGTGCGCGACATGATTGAAATCCCGAATATGAAGGGCGGCGCCGTACGAGCGCGCCTGCCGTGACTGCGTTTTCGCGTTAAGCGCGGTCCTATAAAGACGTGGGACGGGAGCGTCAAGGCTCGTCCCGGCCGCGGCGACCACAGAAACGGCATATTGATGCCGAATCGCTTACCTTCTGGCCTCCGGACGGGTTCCGGGACGGCCGGAGCGGCAGAGCAGCACGACGGCAAAGGCCCGCAGGAGGGCCATGTGAACATTTTCATGCGGACTGGCATCGGCGTGGCTGTCGGCGGGCTCGCGTTCGCGCTCGTCTCCCCGACCGTTGCGAACGCCCAGGCCCGCCTCGACGCCCGCTATGTGGTGACGCTGGCCGGCGTCAAGCTCGGCGAAGGGTCCTGGCAGGTCGACTTGAAGGAGGACCGCTTTTCGACCGAGGCCAAGGGGTCGACCTCCGGTCTGGCGCGGGTCTTCAGCTCCGGGCAGGGCACCACGGCCTCGCGTGGCGCGATCAAGAACGGGCAGTTCGTCCCGTCGAACTACGCCATCTACGTCAAATGGGGAAAGCGGTTCGAAGACCTGCGGATGAAGATCGCCGAGGGGGCGATCAAGGAGCTGACCGTCGAGCCGAAGATGGTCGAGCATCCGGATCGCATCCGGGTGACAGAGGCGCACAAGCGCAATGTCATGGATCCGATGACGGGTGCGCTGCTGCGCGTGCAGGGCAAGGGCGACCTGATGGCTCCGGAGGTGTGCCGGCAGCATGCCCCGATTTTCGACGGCCGCATGCGGTACGATCTGACCCTCGCCTACAAGCGGACCGAACAGGTACAGGTCGACGGCTATTCCGGCCCGGCGCTGGTCTGCGCCATCTACTTCGTGCCGCTGGCGGGCTATGTCCCGGACCGCACGGCCGTGAAATATCTGATCAACCAGCGCGATATGGAGACCTGGCTGGTGCCGATTGCTGGCACGCGGGTGCTGGTCCCGTTCAAGGTCGTCATCCCGACACCGGTCGGACAGGGCATCCTTCAGGCCACGCAGCTCGCTGTTTCGCCGCTGCCAAGTCGCGCGAGCCTGAAAACGCAATAGCGCTTGCTTGCATTATCCCCGCTGTCCTCCACATTCCCCTTGCTTGGAGGGTTGACTCTAAATGGCCGTTCTGGACTCCGCTGCGTCAATCGGCCGGATCTCGTCCGTACGGCCGAAATCGCGAAATTACACTCGATCTAGCGGTTTTTTCGGGCGGCGTCCTATATCTCGTGGGGAACGGAGTCGAACACGCGAGAGTCGGCGATTCGGCCGCGATTCGTTCCAGACTCGTTCCATCCCTGACCTTAGAGCGCGGGCGTCCGTAGGCAGGTGTTGCGTTGTGAGGCGGACCGGGTCACAAAGCGGGCGTGTTTGCTGGCTGACGCACCGGTCTCGCGCCTCATCGCCCTGGCACGCCGCCTTATGAGACCTCGGTTGTCGGAAACTTGATGGCTATTTCCTTTTCGCCTGGCGTTCGAAGCGACGCGCGTATGCGCGGCGCGGGCGTGACGGCGGTGCTGGGCCCCACCAACACCGGCAAGACCCATCTCGCGATCGAGCGAATGCTGGCGCATTCCTCCGGCCTGATCGGCCTGCCGCTGCGGCTGCTTGCGCGCGAAGTCTACAACAAGGTCGCCGACCGGGTCGGCGCGGATTCCGTCGCGCTCATTACCGGCGAGGAAAAGATCAAGCCGCCAAACCCGCGGTTCTGGGTGTCGACGGTCGAGGCCATGCCGCGCGATCTCGACCCGGCCTTCATCGCGATCGACGAAATTCAGCTCGCGGCCGACTTCGAGCGCGGCCATGTCTTCACCGACCGCATTCTGAACCGGCGCGGACGCGAGGAAACCCTGATCCTCGGCGCGGCCACGATGCGGCCGATGATCGAGCGGCTGCTGCCCGGCGCCAATATCGTGTCGCGACCGCGGCTGTCGCAGCTGACATTCGCCGGCGACCGCAAGCTGACGAGACTGCCAAGACGCTCCGCCGTCGTCGCGTTCTCGGCGGACGAGGTCTACGCGATTGCCGAGTTGATCCGGCGTCAGCGCGGCGGCGCTGCGGTGGTTCTTGGAGCGCTGTCACCCCGGACCCGCAATGCGCAGGTCGCTTTGTACCAGTCCGGCGACGTCGATCATCTGGTGGCGACCGATGCGATCGGCATGGGTCTCAATCTCGACGTGGACCACGTCGCTTTCGCATCCGACCGCAAATTCGACGGTTATCAGTTCCGTAACCTTAATCCGGCCGAGCTCGCGCAGATTGCCGGCCGCGCCGGTCGCGCGACACGCGATGGGACCTTCGGCACGACCGGTCGGTGTGCGCCGTTCGACGACGAACTGGTCCAGCGGCTTGAGAGCCACGCTTTCGATCCGCTGACATTGCTGCAATGGCGCAATTCCGCGCTCGATTTCTCCTCTGTCGGAGCGCTGCAGGCATCGCTATCGGAGATTCCGGCCGAGCCCGGTTTGACACGCGCGCCCCTTGCGGAGGATATCCTCGTGCTGGACCATGCGGCGCGCGATGCCGACATCCGCGCGATGGCCAAGGGCCGCGCTTCGGTCGAACGGTTGTGGGAGGCCTGCCAGGTCCCCGACTACCGGAAGATCGCACCGGCCAATCATGCCGAACTTGTCACCACCCTCTATGGATTTCTAATGAGGGAGGGTAAAATCCCTGACGACTGGTTCGCCCGCCAGGTAGCGCAGGCAGATCACCCCGAAGGCGACATTGACTCTCTCTCCACACGGATCGCGCATGTTCGAACCTGGACATTCGTTGCCAACAGGCCGGACTGGCTTGCCGATCCTGATCATTGGCAAGGCGTCACGCGTGCAGTCGAAGACAAGTTGTCGGATGCACTGCATGAGCGCCTTACAGCCCGCTTTGTCGATCGCCGCACCAGCGTGTTGATGCGGCGGCTTCGCGAGAACACAACATTGGAAAGTGAAATCTCAAAAACCGGTGAGGTCACCGTCGAAGGCCATCTGATTGGGCGGCTGGAGGGTTTTCGTTTTGCGGCTGATCCGTCTGCGGGCGGTTCGGAGGCAAAGGCGTTGCACGCGGCTGCGCAGAAGGCGCTCGCCGGCGAAATCGATGCGCGCGCGGTCAAGTTGTCGCAGGCACCGGACGAGCAATTCGTCCTGACCTCGGACGGCACCGTTCGCTGGACCGGTGATGCGGTCGGCAAGCTCGTCTCCGGTGAGGAGGTTCTGCGGCCGCGCGTCCGGATCCTGGCGGACGAGCAGCTCACCGGACCGGCCCGCGAGCAGGTGCAGGCGCGGCTCGATCTCTGGATCAAGGCGTATATCGACAAGCTGCTCGGGCCGCTTTCGTCGCTCGCCGCGGCCGAGGACGTGACCGGTATCGCGCGGGGCGTCGCCTATCGGCTGATCGAGGACCTCGGCGTCCTCGAGCGCCACAAGGTTGCCGAGGATGTGAAGGGTCTCGATCAGAACGCCCGGGCCGCCTTGCGCAAATACGGTGTGCGCTTTGGCGCCTATCACCTCTACATGCCGCCGCTTCTGAAGCCGGCCCCGCGGGGCCTGGCGACACTGCTCTATGCGATCAAGCACGATACGGGCGACATGCGCGGGCTTGAGGACGTTCAGCAGCTGGCCGCAAGCGGCCGCACGTCGATCCCGGCGAACAAGGACATCCAGAAGAGCCTCTACCGGATTGCGGGCTATCGGGTGGCGGGCGAGCGCGCCGTGCGCGTCGACATTCTCGAGCGCCTTGCCGATCTGATTCGTCCGGCGCTGGCCTGGCGCGACAATGCTCCCGGGATCAAGCCGGCGGGCGCGCTCGACGGCACAGGTTTTACCGTCACTGTCGGGATGACCTCGCTGGTCGGCTCGTCGGGCGAGGATTTCGCATCGATCCTGCGCTCGCTCGGTTACCGGATGGAGCGCCGGCCGAAGCCGGCCGAGCCTGCTCCGCAGGCAGAGGCGCCTGCGGCCGAAGCATCGCCTCCGTCGGAGGAGACTGCCGCCGACCAGGCGGTTGCCGATCTTCCTGACGCTGACGCAGCGAGCGAGGCACCGGTCGCCACGGCCGAGGCGCCTGCCGAGCCGGTCGCGGAGGCGGATGTGGCGGCGCCAGAGGTCGAACAGCCAGCGGCTGAGCCCGTCGAGACCGCTCAGGCCGAGCCTGAGACAACCGCGCTCGAGGTGACCGCGCCGGAGACGCCCTCGGGCGAGGCGGCTGCGAGCGAAGCGTCCGTTGATGCAGTTCCCGCAGACGAAGCCGCCGAAAGCACGAGCGCCGGGGACGTTGCCAACGAGGCAGGGGCGCCAGCGGAGCCTTCCACGACCATCGAGGCGGCTGCTCCCGCAGAGCCGGAAATGATCGAGGTCTGGCGGCCCGGCCGTTTCGAGCCGCGCGAAAAGCGGCCGAATCGCAAGCCGCATCGCCGCGACCATCGCGCGCCGGGCCAGCAGCGGCCCGCAGCGGCCTCAGGGGCACCTGCGGAGCAACAGGCCGCCTCGCCGGACAGCGCCGCGCCGGAGCAGGGGCGTCGGCCGGATCAACGTCCGCAAGGGCCGCGCCCGACGCGAAAGGATCGCGGATCCCGTCCACGCCGTCACGAGGGCGGGCAGGATTCCCCACGCTTCGGCAAGCCGGACCACCGGTCCCGTCAGGATGCCCGGCCACCGCGCCAGGAGCGCCGTGAACGGGAACCCGATCCGAATTCGCCCTTCGCCAAGCTGGCCGCCCTGAAAGCGCAGCTCGAAGCGGATTCGAAGGAGCGCCGCTAGCGGCGAACGAATTGGGTCTGTCGCGACTTGGATCGTCAGCGGATCGACAAGTGGCTCTGGCATGCGCGCGTGGTGCGAACGCGCACCGCGGCAGCCGGCCTTGTCGAGGGCGGGCTCGTCCGGGTCAACGGGACGCGGATCGATGCGACGAGCCGCCCGGTGCGTGTCGGTGACGTGGTCACGGTCGCGCTCGATCGGGTCAGGATCCTGCGGGTTGCCGGTTTCTCCGATCGGCGCGGGGCGGCGGTAGAGGCGGCAATCCTGTTCGAGGATCTGGCTCCAGCCGCGCCGCCGGACCAAAGCCCGCAGGATGAGCCCGGGATGACAACCGCGGGCCGGCCGACCAAGCATGGCCGACGCGAGCTTCTGCGGCTGAAGCGGCCTGAGAACGGCTGACGGTTCACAATGCGATCCCTTGCGCGGCCTTGGCCTGTAGGCTAGGGACCGCTGCGATATTCAGCATTCGGTCGGGTACGGAATGACTTACGTCGTCAATGACAATTGCATCCGCTGCAAGTTCATGGATTGCGTCGAAGTTTGTCCTGTGGACTGCTTCTACGAGGGTGAGAACATGCTCGTCATCCACCCTGACGAGTGCATCGATTGCGGCGTCTGCGAGCCGGAATGCCCGGTCGAGGCGATCAAGCCTGATACCGAGCCCGGCCTCGAGAAGTGGCTGCAGATCAACGCCGAATATTCGAAGACCTGGCCGAATATTACCGCCAAGAAAGAGCCCCCGGCCGATCACAAGGACTGGGAAGGCGTCGCCGGCAAGGAACAGTATTTTTCTTCCGAACCCGGCACCGGAAATTAAGCCGGCCCCGCCTGCCGCTCCTTAATCCTGTCGCGAGATTTTTGTCCCGCGGGCGTTGCACGGCGCCCGCGTACGGCTGTTAACACATTGATTTTTGCGGAAAATGTGCTATATTAGCGACATTGGAACGCCTTAACCGGAACGACGCTCCCCCTTTTTGTCACTTTCTCCGGGGGAGCTTATTTTTTCGGACCCGTTCCAGAGGAAAAGCCCGCTGAAAAGAAGGGCGTGGACACCCACGCGCGACCCCGTGCCCAACAAATCGCGTCAGAAGTCGAAGAAGGCGCCCCGCGGCAGCGACCGCCGGGCGAAGAAGCCCTCCGCCCCCACTCGGCGGACCCCGCAAGGCTCCCGGCTCGCCGGCCGTGGAGCTCCCGTGGCCAAAGCAGCGCCCAGCCGTCCCAAGCCGGCTGGCGAAGGAGCACCCTCTGGAATGACCGTCAGCAATAAGAAGACGACCCAACGTCAAGGCTTCAAGACCAACGAATTCATTGTGTATCCGGCGCATGGCGTCGGTCAGATTCTGGCGATCGAAGAGCAGGAAGTCGCGGGCGCGAAGCTCGAACTGTTTGTGATCAATTTCGTCAAGGACAAGATGACGCTCCGGGTTCCGACCGCGAAAATCGGGTCGGTCGGCATGCGCAAGCTGTCCGAGCCTGCAATGGTCAAGAAGGCACTGGAGACGCTGAAGGGTCGCGCCCGGATCAAGCGCACCATGTGGTCGCGCCGGGCTCAGGAATACGAGGCGAAAATCAATTCCGGCGACATCGTTGCGATCGCCGAGGTGGTGCGCGACCTGTACCGGTCGGAACAGCAGCCCGAGCAGTCGTATTCGGAGCGCCAGCTCTATGAGGCCGCGCTGGACCGGCTGTCGCGCGAGATTTCGGCGGTGCAGCACATCACCGAGACCGAGGCGGTGAAGGAAATCGAAGGCGCGCTCGCCAAGGGCCCGCGCCGCGGACCGAAGCCGGCCGAGGGCGCTGCGCCCGCGGAAGGTGAGGACGATTCCGAGGCCGTGGAAGACGAGGCGGCATAAGCGACGCCGCGAGCGAATTCATCGGCGATTGTCTGCCGATGCTCTGCAATTGACGCCCGGCCGCTCGGCCGGGCGTTTTTGTTTGTCGGCGATGGTCTGCGTCGCCGCGCCGACGGCGATGGGCGGCCCCCCTGGGTCCGGCCGATCCGGATCGGCAAAGGGCAATGGCGCCTGATCTCCCCTATGCCGCGTTTTCGTGCTTTTAGGAAATTATTCTCCAGCGGAGAATGATCTTCCAAGAATGGCAATTCTTACTTCTCGTAGAAATGCCGATCCTCGGACCAGAGGATGCATACTCGCAGCTCCTCGCACCCCTCAGAGCAATCCTTCCAGCACCGGCAATTGCAACCGCGACGGATGCAGTGCGTCGTGGACATAGGTGTCGGTGCCGACCATGTCGGGCGTGAAAATGTGACCGAACTGCAGGTCGGTGATCGTGGAGTCGGCGCAGGTGAGTTCGAGCCGGATGCGGGCTCCAGCGGGGAAGCGGTGCGCGAGGTTGGTCATCGCGATCTGCAGTTCATAGACCTCACCCGGGACCAGCGGCTCGGCCTTGCGATGATCGTGATACGGCTCGCCGGCGATGCTCCCGGACGGTCGCAGCGCACGATGCGACGCGCGCAGCCAGCCCTTCGAGACCAGTTCGGCGCGCGGCTGAAGCCCCCTGGCCCGGTCCTCGGACGGCTGCGGATGCTGTACGGCAAGCTTCACGATGACATTCGCGTCGGTGCGGGTGGATGACACGAATAGCGTCAGCACCGGCGCGCCGGTGACCAGCACATCGGTCTGCAACGGGTCGGAGACGAAGGTCACCACCCGCCGCACCGGGTCGGGTCCGAACTTGCCGAGCGCGACCGGGCCGATCGCCCATTCAGGGTCTGGATACGAAAACGACGTGGCGGTGTCGCCGCCATCCTGCTGCTCGGGGGTGAGCAGGCCATCGTTCAGCGACGTGACGCTGCCGGAGGGTCCCGATCCCAGAAACAAAACGGTGTCACGCACGCCGGCCGGCGGCCAGGTCTCGGCCGCACGCGTCTCGCCGAGGCCGGTCACGACATAGGAGACGGCCGGACGCGAAACATAGTCCGTGTCCTCGCCCTTCAGATAATGATCATAGAACGGCGCCAGCACGCGCTCGTGAAATGCGATCGACGCGAACTCGGCGAGCGCTTGCGGCAAGGTCGGGACGCCGGAGAAGGCCAGCTTCTTCGGACCCTTCACCAGATGATAGCCGCGGACATTGCCGTCGAGATGCAGGTCGCGCTTGATCCAGACACCGACCGAGTAGACCGGGATATCGACCTCGCGCAGCAGGTCGTCGATATAGCGCTCGTCCCACCATGCGTCGTGCAGCGGATGGCGCATCACCTCGTCGCACAGATCGTAGGTGATGTTGCGGGGATGCTTCCCGTTGTAAGGGCTCTCATTGGCGACGCGCACCGATCCGTTCCACCAGACCTGAAGGAAATTGGACCGGATGCCGCCCTGATGAAACCATCCGCGATACTTGTCGATATGCCCGTCATAGGGCGCGATGCAGGTGAGATGCGGCGGCCGCTCCGCCGCCATGCACCATTGCGCGGCGCTGTAATAGGATTGCCCGATCCCGCCGACCTTGCCGTTCGACCAGGGCTGTGCCGCGATCCACTCGATCACCTCGTAGAGGTCGCGGCGTTCACGCGCATTGAAGAAGCCGAAATCGCCGCCTGAGCGCCCGCTGCCGCGCACATCGAGATGCACGTAGGCGTAGCCGCGCGACACGTACCAGTGAATCGGTCCGACCTCGTGCCAGAAGAACACCATCGTCGGCGGCACATCGTCGTTGTCGTAGCGATAGGGCGATGCCGCGAACAGGGTCGGGAAGGGACCATGCCCATCGGGCCGATAGACGCGGGCCGACACCTCGATGCCGTCGCTCATGCGGATCGTTACGCCCTTTTCGTCCTGCATGTCTCTCCCCCGAATCCGCTCTTGTTCTTTGTCGCGCATGGCGCGCGCGAAACAAAACTACACTGTATAGTTTACACAATCAATCTGCCGCGCTAGCATCCTTTCCGGTCGTGCGGGATCAACGAATTCCACGCCGCTCAAGCGGGCGATGCGAGACACGACAACGGTTACGGAGGAAACGGCTCATGACTGCAGGATGCGCGTCGTTGAAGACGGTCGCATGGCTCGCCGCGGCGGCGATGCTGGTGTGTGGTTCGGTCGCGGCGCAGCCGGCCGCAGCGCAGGACTGGCCGCAGAATGCGGTCAAGCTCATCATCCCGTTCGGCGCAGGCTCGAGCGTCGGCACCGCCGGCCGGCTGGTCGCGGACAAGCTCCAGGCGATATGGGGCAAGCCTGTCATCGTCGAACCGCGTCCCGGCGGCGATGCTTTCGTCGCAATCAGCGCGCTCGCCACCGCCAATGACGGCCACACGCTGCTGCTGATGCCGTCGAGCGCCTTCGTTGCGCATCCCTATCGCTACAAGACGCTGCCGTATGATCGCGAGCGCGATCTCGTGCCGGTCGCGCAGATGTCGGTCGCGGTGGCGGGCCTCGCAGTGCCGGCGGCTTCGGGCATGAAGACACTGAAGGATTTCGCCGAGCGCGCGCGGGCCAATCCGGGCAAGCTCAATGTCGCCGCTGCGCCGAGCACGTCGGAGATGATGCTGGACGTATTCATCAAGCAGCAGGGGCTGAATGTCACCAAGGTCCCGTACCGCGATCCGGTGCAGGGCGTCGCCGATCTGCTGGCCGGCCGGCTCGATGCGATGCTTGCCGCGATTACGATCTTCCAGTCCGGTATCGATGCCGGGACGCTTCGGCTGTTGTCGGTGACCGGACAGAAGCGGACATCGACCAATCCGGATGTCGCGACCGCCGACGAACAGGGCCATCCGCAACTCGGCATCGAGGGGGTTATCGGCGTGTTCGCGCCGCCGTCCATGCCGGCCAATGTGCGCGCCCGTCTCGCCGCCGACTTCCTGAAGGCGGCGACCGACAAGGATGTGGTCGGCCGTCTCGCGGCGATCGGACAGGTCTCCGCGCCGGGCGATGCCGCGGCGCTGAGCCAGTCCATTGCGCGCCAGCAGGCGGAGTTCGAGGCGATGGCGAAGATCGCGCCGGTTGATCTCAAATAGGCAGCGCGGCGCTTGCCTGGCGAAGCGCAGGGCGCGGTGTTAACGAGGGGCATGAAAGATGCCTCTCGCGCAACGCCACTCCGCCGGCCACGGCATGACAGCGAGCGTCGCACCAAGGCGATCCTCGATGCCGCCACCAGGCTGTTCCTGAAGGACGGCTTCTCCGCCACCAGCATGGATCTCGTGGCGGACAAGGCGAAGGTCTCGAAGCGCACGGTCTACAGTCACTTCCGCAACAAGGAGCAGCTCTACACCGCGGTGGTGAAGCGGCTGTCGTCCGAGATCCTGCCGGAGGCTGCTGCAGCGCCGGGCGGCTCGCGCGACACCGTAGAACAGCGCTTCCAGCGCATCGGGGTCGCGTTCCTGTCCGGCATCTATTCGCTGTCGCAGATCCGGCTGTTCTGGCTGGTGGTCGCCGAGTCCCGCGCCTATCCGTCGATCGGCAAGATGATGTACGAGGGGCCGATCAAGAGTGCGCGCGCCGTCCTGCGCAGGTTGCTCGACGATCTGGTGAAGCAGCGCGTGCTCGATATCGACGACACCGAAAGCGCCGCGATCCAGTATCTGGCGATGCTGAAGATGGACACGCAGATGCGCCTGCTGCTGAATTGCCGCGCGGCGCCGACCGCTGCCGAGATCGAGGCCACCGCGCGCAGCTGTGCGCACCTGTTCCTGCACGGGGCGCTCAGGCGCCGCTGACGGCGCGGCGCCTCACTCCACGATCAGCTTCACCATGTCGCCGGGCTTGAGCGAGTCGTTCGGTCCAAGACCGTTCAGGACGCGGAAGCGCTCGACGGGCTTGTCAGCCACCGCCATGCGGGAAGCGAGGCGGTCGATGGTGTCGCGCGCCGTCACGGTCACGACCTTCAGCCGCAACGGGCGGGCCGAGCGGGTTTCCGCGGTGCTCATGCGGCGGAAGCTGCCGACGGCCTCGCGGAATTGCCGGTCGAGTTCGGGGGTCTTGTTCTTGGCGGCGAAAATGAAGCGATAGACCTCGCTGCCGAAACGGATCGCATAGAGCCGGAAGCCCCAGGGCTCGCCTCTGGCGCTCGCGGTTGCGCCGCGGAAGCCGTTGATCGTCACCTCCTCGATCGAGGCGTGGTCGATATTCTCGATCCAGCCGGCGGCCAGATACTCGGTCAGCTTCTGATCGGCCGGAATGCGCACGACGTCCAGCCGCAGCGCCAGTTCGCCGCCATCCTTCACCCCGAACACCGCCTGCGGCGTGTTTTCCAGGACGAAACCTTCGGGTGCGGTGAATGTGAAGGCGAGTTTCGGATGCAGGAAGCGCCGTCCGCGGACGAAGCCTTCGCTCGGGTCCTCGCCATAGGTGATCCCGTCGAGATGCCGCAGATATTCGGCACGCTCGCGATCGCTGCTGCCCGACGCGTATTGCTGCGCATTGAGGGTGGCATTGGCGATGCGCTCGGGTGTCGCCGGATGCGAGGACAGGAATTCCTGGGAGCGCGGATCGGCTTTCACGTCGGCGCGCAGTTCGGCATTGCGGCCCATCGAGGTCAGGAAACGCGTGGCTCCGTACGGATCGAAGCCGGCGCGCGAGGAAATGCCGACGCCGATGCCATCGGCCTCGAATTCCTGGCCGCGCGAGAAGGTGGCGAGCGCGATTTTCGATTTGGCCAGCGCCAGCGCTCCCGATTGCGGGTCGCCGAGCACATCGCTGGCCACGCGGTTGACCAGTGCGGCCTGCCGGATCTGGTCCTCGCGGATCGCGGCATGGCGGGCGATCACATGCGCCATCTCGTGCGACAGCACCGAGGCGACTTCCGAGGTGTCGTTGGCGAGCGCGAGCAGCCCGCGCGTGACATAGAGCTGGCCGGTGGGCAGCGCGAAGGCATTGACCGCGGGCGAGTTCAGGATCGTGACCTTGTAGCTCAGGTCCGGGCGCTCGGAGGCGGCGACCAGCTTCTCGACGGTAGCGTTGAGGCGCTCTTCCAGCTTCGGATTGGAATAGGCGCCGCCATAGACCGCGAGGATGCGCCGGTGTTCGCGCTGGGCGGGCGTCAGCGGTTCCGGCCGCTCGGCCGGCGGATCGGGCAGCGAGATATGGCGCGCCGCCTGGAATTGGCCCGAGCAGGCAGCCAGCAGCACCGCCGCGGCCGCGGCGGCTGCCAAAGCCTTCAATCTGCTCGGAACCGCCTTCGGCAAACCCGCCTTCTCCCCAACCGGACGGTTCATTTCTGGCCGTCCCACTCGAATTGCCCGGCCGTCGTGGCCTCGATCCACGGGCCGGCCCTGTCCTCGATCACGCCGCGCACCCGCACGGTGCGGCCCGCCAGCCATTTCGGCGGGACACCGGCGGATATAAAGGCGGGCTCGGCCCGTTTCGCAATCGTGACGGTAAAGTCTTCGGACCAGCGCCGGCCGAAATTCACATAGACCGTGCTGCCGCTCTCGCGGACCGACAGAACCCGGCCCTGCACAATCCCAAACCGGCCCCGATCGCGGAGGATGGCTGCCGGATCGTCCGCCTGATGCAATCGATAATCCCCGGAGCCCCAGATGCCAAGCCTTGAGGCGCGTGCCGCCTGTTCCCGCCGCAGCAGGCCCGCGCGGCAGGCCGGATCGGCGATCCGGGTTCCGGCCACCGCCAGCCCCCGGTCCAGCAAGGCATACTGGATGGGAGTTTCCGAGCCGCTAACGAACGGGAAAGCATGAATGTGGCCGTAGCGGTCCGGCGTCCGGTTCCCTTTCAGGGCGACGGTATGGCCGAGGGCGGCCCCGGAGAGGGCGGCGCGGGCGGCTTCGCCGGGAACTCCCCATTCGACGCCGGCGAGACGGATAGTCCGGCCATCGGCGAGGCGCAGGGTCCGGGCGGTTTCGATGGCGGTCACGCGGCTCTCGCCGAGGTCCTCCGCGCCGCAGGCAATCGCACGGGAACCGGCCGGAAGCAGCGCCAGCAACATGGCTGCGGCCCCCAAGGCTTCCCGCAAGGCTTGTCCGGGACGCTTCCCCGTCATTGCAGCCCTTCTCAAGGCGGTCCTACGGCATGGCAGTCCTGCGGCGCAAAGCATGCCCCGACGCGGCTGAAACATCCACCACCCTTACGTATAAAGGGCGCGCCTACGGGCCGTTGTTTCGGGATGGAATGGAACCCGGCGCTGCCATCGCGCACGCCGCTGATGCGCTCAGGTTCTGGAGCGCAAACGTCGGACGCCATGCTTGGCTCCGTCTCGTTCTATCCCGTCGTGAGCGTTCGCGATTCGCCTTGTCCACCGCTGTTGTCCGTCGTCGATGGGCAGGCCCAACATTCCATCCCGCGATCGCGCGTCCCACCGATAAGTGGTGCAGCGCGCACGAGCCATTTCGTTTTCCTTGCAATTGCCAAATGTTATGGCGTGGCAGAAATTGAATGTGCGTGGGCTTGCTCCGCGTCATGCCAGCGGTTGGGTGGGACGGTGCAATTCTACTTGCGCGCCAGTTCGTATTCCGACAAGGACAGAGTATGGCGACAAAGGCACGACGTGTTCCACTGGACCGAAACGTAAGTTATCGCTTCTGGATGATCGTCAAGCGGCTCGAACTCGCGTTGGCGGCAATTCATTCCAGGAAGCTCGGAATTTCGGTCGCGAACTGGAGGATCATGCGGGTCATCGGTTTCTTTGGCCCGCTTTCAGCAAGTGAGGTCGGCGCGCGCACCCATCTCGATCCCGACAAGGTAACGCGTGCGGTCGACACCCTGGTCGAGCGCAACTACGTCGTTCGCCGGACCGACGATGCCGACCGCAGACGCGTGGTGCTCACGCTGTCCGCCAAGGGGCGGCGCGTTTACGAGAAAATCGAGAGCCTCGCCAGCGAGATGGAGGTCGAATTCCTCAAGGTGCTGACCGCGGACGAGCGAAAGGTGCTGCAGAACGCGCTCGGCAAGCTCGACCAGCAATCACGCCAGATCGTCGACCGGCGCGAAGGATATCCGCGCCGTCAAGTCGCTGCCGAAGCGGTGCGCGGTGCAGCCGCGCGGCCGGTGAAGCGGAGCGGACGAGGACGCACGCGCCAGGCTGCGGCGGCAAAGTAGCTTGTCCTGCGGCAACATGCGGGCGAAAAAGTTTTTCGCGCATACCCCAACTGGGTGATGACGCCTGGCGCGCTCTGTTCCAGCCTGATGGTCTGAATCGCTCCATGCGGAGTGATGCAGACATTCGTCCAACTTTCTCCGCGCGGGCCGGCGCCTGCGCGGAGTTTTGTTCGTGCGTCTGATGCGAACAGGATGAGCGCGAACAGGACGAGCCTGTCC
>JAEWHY010000202.1 GCA_023387555.1 Pseudomonadota bacterium | reverse complement strand
GGCGGTTCGGCCGGCGGTGGGCTGGATATTCTCAGCCGCTTGCTGGAGGAGCCGCTGAAGACGTCTTTTGGCACGGTGGTGACAGAAAACCGGCCCGGCGCGGGCGGGAATATCGCGTTCAATCACGTCGCCAAATCCGCGCCCGACGGCTACACATTGTTGCTGACCACGGACGGCGTGACCGCAGCACCAAGCCTTCGCCCCAAGGACAGCGTCGATCCGTTGAACGACCTCAAACCGGTCGTCCAGCTTGCGGAGACCACCGATGCCTTGCTCGTCAGGCCCGATTCCGAAGTAAAGACGCTCCAGGACTTCATTCGCTACGCGAAGAAGCGCGCAGCCGAAGGAAAGCCGGTGACCATTGGCTCGCCCGGCGTCGGAACGATCAGCCATCTGACCGGTGCCCTGTTCGGATTGAAGGCCGGGATCGATTGGGTTCATGTCCCCTACAAGGGCGGTGGTCCGGCGGTGACCGATATGCTGGCCGGGCATATCGATGCGTTGTGGATTCTGGTTGCGCCGGTCAGTTCGCATGTGAAGAGCGGGAAGCTGCGGGCGCTCGCTGTCACCAGTGCGGAGCGTAACGCAGCGCTGCCGGAGGTGCCGACGGTGGCGGAAAGCGGCCTGCCGGATTTCAAGCTCGTGGACTGGATCGGGGTCATGGCGCCTGCAGGGACGCCACAGCCGATCATTGACAGGCTTCAGGCCGCATTCAGTGCGGCGATCGTCGATCCATCCTTGAAGGACAAGCTTCTGGCGCAGGGCTTCGTGCCAGGCCCCCGGTCGTCCGAGGACCTGACCAAACAGATCGGCATCAACGTCAAGCTATGGGCCGACACGGTGCGCGACGCGAGAATTACCGCGCAATAAGCGCAAGCACCTCAAGCGCAAGTCTTTCCCGAGCTTTGCGTCAGGGCCATTTCACCATCGGCGGCAGCGACGACAATATCGAGTCGACGTTGCCACCGGTCTTCAATCCGAAGATCGTGCCGCGATCGTACAGCAGATTGTATTCGACGTAGCGACCGCGCCGCACCAATTGCTCGTCGCGCTCGGCCTCGCCATGGGGCTTGGTGAAATTCGCGCGGACCAGCCGCGGATAGATGTCGAGAAACGCGCGTCCGACGTCCTTGGTGAAGGCGAGGTCGGCATCGAAGTCGCCGCTGTTGTGCCAGTCGTAAAAGATGCCGCCGATGCCGCGCGGCTCGTTGCGGTGCTTCAGAAAGAAATACTCGTCGCACCAGGCCTTGTATTTTTCGTAGGGCGCGATCGCGGCATGGGCGTCGCAGGCCGTTTTCATCGCAGCGTGAAACGCGACGGTATCGGGGTCGTCCTGGGTGCGCCGTGCATTCAGCACCGGGGTCAGGTCGGCGCCGCCCCCGAACCACGACTTCGTGGTGACCACGAAGCGCGTGTTCATGTGAACCGCCGGCACATTCGGGTTCCAAAGATGGGCGATCAGCGAGATGCCCGACGCCCAGAATCGCGGGTCCTGGTCCGCGCCCGGAATTTCCCTGCGGAACTCGGGCGCGAACTCGCCGAACACGGTCGAACAATGCACGCCAACTTTCTCGAACACGCGCCCCTTCATCATCGACATCACGCCGCCGCCGCCGGGCGCGCCGGAGTGATCGGTTCGGTTCCAGGGCGTGCGAACGAAACGGCCGGCCGGCATTGACGATTGCGGCAGGCCAGCCGGCAGGTCGTCCTCGAGCTTTTCGAACGCCGCGCAGATCTGGTCGCGCAGCGATTCGAACCAGGCGCGGGCCGCGTCCTTGCGGGCCTCCAGCAGCGCGGGATCCGCGTCAAGCGGGGGCAGGGCGCGCGTCATGGCCGCGCGATCGAAGCTGAACTGACTAGGCGTCGTCATGCGTGATGATCGTAAATCCCGGATCGGTACGATTGGCGGCGGTCGCAGGGCCGCTGGTGATGACCATGGTCGATCCCGGATGCATCAGCTCCACCACGCGGCGGGCTGCTTCCGGCGGAAGGTCGACCTTGTTCAGCGTTGCATCGACGATCTGGTCCGACTGGCCGGCATGCGCGGCGTCGAGCCCGATCGCCATCCATTTCATATGGCGCGGATCGGAATCCGGCCCGGTGAGCGTGAACGCGTGATTGCCATAAGTGGTTTCCGGCGCCTTCAGCGTGACCGGCGACGAGAACACTTCCTTGCCATTGACGAAGGCGAGCAGCTTCTTGTCGGCGGTCGAGATCACGAAGGCGGCGGCGTCGTGGGTCTCCGTCGTCGCATGCTCGGGATGATGCGGCTTCGCGGCCGCCTGTTTGACGGCCGAGCGCGCCATGTCCTCGACATGGTCCGAGATCAGCAGCCCCGGATGGCGGATGTCGGCGGTCGCCATCCTGGTGTCGGCGACGATGACCGGCGTGCCGAGCGTGGTCACCCCGAACAGCGCCTTGGCGAATTCGAGCGGCAGGCGGATGCAGCCGTGGCTGGCCGGATAGCCGGGCAGGTTGCCGGCATGCAAGGCCACGCCCTGCCAGGTCAGCCGCTCCATATAAGGCATCGGCGCATTGTTATATGTCGACGAATGATGGTTCTTGTCCTTTTGCAGGATCACGAACACGCCGGCCGGCGTGGAATGGCCGGGCTTGCCGGAGGAACACGTCGAGGCGCCGATCAGGCGGCCGCCCCGATAGACCGCGACTCGCTGGTCCGGAATCGACACCACGACCACCACCGGGCCGGACGGCGCGCGGTCCGGCGTCCAGAGGAACTGGCCGGGCTTCAGCGTGGAGAGATCGGGCGCTTCCTGCGCGATCGCACGCGGAAAAGCCGCGGCGAGCGGAACGGCCAGCGTCCCGAGCATCACGGTGCGGCGTTTAAGCATCCGATCGCGCATCGATTATCCCCCAGCCCGTTCGAGGCGCGTTGCATAACCTATTCGTCCCGTGGCTTCAAAGCGGCGAGGGCAGGGTGCAATCGCGTGGTGGCGGTTGAGGTCCGCATGGGGGTAGTCAGCGCCGCCGCGGGCAACCCGAAGGCGTTGGCCTCGAAGTTCACCGCGCTGCGGCTTGCGCCCCAGCCGGGTCGATCGTTTGCATGGCCGCCGCGATCGCTTCGGCATCGCTCGGCCGGACCAGACGTCTGACTTCCCGGCCGTCCCGCAGGAAAACAAGTGTCGGCCATAACTTGACGCCGAACGAACGTCCTAGCGGTCGTCCTCGTCCGTCCTCGATCTTGATGTGGCCAACGCCCGGGTGCCCGGCGAAGGCCTGCTGCACGAGCGCCGCCGCCCGCCGGCAGTGGCCGCACCACGCGCTGCCGAATTCCAGAACCGCAGCGCCGGACAGCGCATCGATCTCCTCGCGCGGCGGTTCGTTGGACGTGTATTCGGGATTGAAGGGCATGGGCGGGTCTGTGTCGGGGCGATATGGCGACGCCGAATGCGTCATCCATAATGCTAATGCATTATCATGATGATGGTTCGACGTGAGCGCCGCTCCGCCGCTGCCGGATCATCTCCCCGCTCGCCATCGCCGCAGAAATTGCAATATTGAGCGAGCGCATCCCCGGCTGCATCGGGATCAGGAGCCGGGCATCGGCGGCCGCGGCGACGTGGTCCGGTACGCCGGCTGATTCCCGCCCGAACAGCAGCACCTGCGGCGGACGGTAATCGTGGTCGAGGTAACTGACGGCTCCCCGGGTGGTGAACAGGGTGAGGCCGAGCCCGGCCTGCCGCCGCCAGGCCTCGAAGGCCGCGAACGAGGCGTGCCGCTCGATCGCCACCTGGTCCAGATAATCCATCCCGGCCCGGCGGAAGGCGCGGTCGGTCACCGGGAAGCCCGCCGGCTCGATCAGATGGGCGGTAATCCCGAGACAGGCGCACATTCTGAGAATCGTCCCGGTGTTCTGCGGGATGTCCGGTTCGTACAGCGCGAGCGCCGGGGTGTTGAGAATTGTCAAAATCGCCCCTTTAGGCGCGCCGAAATAGGACGTTAGGCTAAGGACTTGTGCGACTTTTTAGCGGAGTTGCAATGGCACTCTTGCACTCCCCCGGTAAGGGTGCCAATAACACGCCGCCGGATCGCCGCCGACGGCCTTCCCACGGGTCTGACGTGGCCGGTTCGCTCGCCGCCGGGGGACGGCCGAAGCGGTCAGGTCCCTCCAAGGTTTGCAGCGCGCAGGCTTCCCGGCACGACGGAAGAGGGACTTTCACCGTGGCATCGACTGCAGCATCGGCGGCTCATACGCGCCGCGACTTCCTTTACGTGGCGACCGGCTCGGTTGCCGCCGTTGGCGCGGCCTTCACGGCCTGGCCACTGATCTACCAGATGAATCCGGACGCCTCGACGATCGCCGCCGGCGCGCCGGTGGAGGTCGATCTGACCCCGGTTGCCGAGGGTCAGGTGATCAAGGTGTTCTGGCGCGGCAAGCCGATCTTCGTGAATCACCGCACTCCGAAGGAGATCAAGGAGGCGGAGGACGTCAAGCTGGCGAGCCTGCCGGATCCGCAGCCTGACTCCGAGCGCGTCAAGAAGGGGCATGCCAATTTCCAGGTGCTGATCGGCATCTGTACGCATCTCGGTTGCATTCCGATCGCGCACGCCGGCGAGTACAACGGCTATTTCTGCCCGTGCCACGGCTCGGTCTACGATACGTCGGGCCGGATCCGCTCCGGTCCCGCGCCGACCAACCTCGCCCTCCCGCCCTATGAATTCATCTCCGACACCCGGATCAGGATTGGCTGACGCCAAGCAGCATCCCTGAAGGTACTCCCAAGAAGGCTTCTCCGATGAGCGGACATTCGACCTACCAGCCGCAAAATGCGTTCATGAAGTGGATGGAGCGGCGGCTACCGATCGCGGGTCTCGTCCATTCCTCGTTCATCGCCTATCCGACGCCCCGGAATCTGAACTACTGGTGGACCTTCGGCGGCATCCTCTCGTTCATGCTGGCGGCGCAGATCATCACCGGCATCGTGCTGGTGATGCACTACACCCCGCATGAGTCGCTGGCGTTCAACTCCGTCGAGCAAATCATGCGCGACGTGAACTACGGCTGGCTGCTGCGCTACCTGCACGCCAACGGCGCCTCGATGTTCTTCATCGCGGTCTATATCCATATGTTCCGCGGCCTCTATTACGGCTCATACAAGGAGCCGCGCGAGGTGCTCTGGATCCTCGGCGTCATCATCTACCTGCTGATGATGGCCACTGGCTTCATGGGCTACGTGCTGCCCTGGGGTCAGATGAGCTACTGGGGCGCCGTGGTGATCACCAACTTCTTCTCGGCGATCCCGCTGGTGGGCGAGACCATCACCACCTGGCTGTGGGGCGGCTACGCGGTCGGCAACCCGACGCTGCAGCGCTTCTTCTCGCTGCACTATCTCCTGCCGTTCGTGATCGCCGGCGTGGTCGTGCTGCACGTCTGGGCGCTGCACGTCGTCGGCCAGAACAACCCGGCCGGGATCGAGCCGAAGGGCGACAAGGACATGGTTCCGTTCACGCCCTATGCGACGATCAAGGACGGGTTCGGCATGGTCTGCTTCATGCTGTTCTTCGCCTACTTCGTGTTCTACATCCCGAACTACCTCGGACACGCCGACAACTACATCCCCGCCAACCCGGCGGTAACTCCCGCGCACATCGTGCCGGAATGGTACTACCTGCCGTTCTACGCGATCCTGCGCGCGATTCCGGACAAGCTGCTCGGCGTGATTGCGCTGTTCTCCTCGATCCTGATCCTCGCCTTCCTGCCGTGGCTCGACAATTCGAAGGTGCGCTCGGCGCGGTATCGCCCGCTGTACCGGCAGTTCTTCTGGATTTTCGTCGCGGTCTGCCTCGGACTGGGCTGGCTCGGCGCCAAGCCGGCGGAAGGCATCTATGTCACCCTCGCGCGAATTCTGACCTTCTACTATTTCGCGCACTTCCTGATCGTGCTGCCGCTGCTCTCGCGCTTTGAAAAGACCAGGCCGCTGCCGAACTCGATCGCCGAATCGGTGCTCAAGTCCGCACCGGCGTCGTCGAAACTTTGAGCGGCCGGAGACGAACAAAATGATGATGCAACGTTCTCTTCTCGCTCTCGCAGTGGTCTTCGGGATCTCTGCGCCTGCTCTCGCAGCCGGTGAGGCGGAGACCCCGCCGAAGCAGACCTGGTCCTTCTGGGGCCCGGTCGGCAAATACGATCGCGCGCAGTTGCAGCGTGGCTTCAAGGTCTATCGCGAGGTCTGCCAGGCCTGTCACGGGCTGTCGCTGCTGTCGTTCCGCAATCTCGCCGAGCCAGGCGGGCCCGGCTTCACGGTGCCGCAGGCCGCGGCGATCGCTGCGGAATACCGGGTGCAGGACGGTCCGAACGATGCGGGCGAAATGTTCGAGCGCGCCGGCCGGCTCGCCGACCACTTCCCGAAGCCGTTCCCGAACGACAATGCCGCGCGTGCGGCCAATGCCGGCGCATTGCCGCCCGACCTGTCGGTCATCGCCAAGGCCCGCACCTATGAGCGCGGCGGCCTGTGGTTCCTGCTCGACATCTTCACCCAGTATGTGGAGCAGGGCCCGGACTATCTGGTCGCGCTCATGACCGGCTATGCGGACGCGCCGAAGGACTTCAAGTTGCCCGAGGGAACGCATTACAATCGCTACTTCCCCGGCCACGCCATCGGCATGCCGAACCCGCTGAGCGATGGTCAGGTCACCTATGACGACGGCGCCCCGCAGACCGTCATGCAATACGCCAAGGACGTGACCGGGTTCCTGATGTGGGCCGCCGAGCCGCATCTGGAAGCGCGCAAGCGCCTCGGCCTGCAGGTGATGATCTTCCTGCTGGTGTTCGCCGGCCTGATGTATTTCACCAAAAAGAAGGTCTGGGCCGCGGCGCACTGACCTGGCAACGTCCTGAAGAAAGGCCCCGAACGGGGCCTTTCGCTTTTCTGGGAACGGCCATGACCAAATCCGTCCTTGGCATTATCGGCGGTTCCGGCATCTACGACCTGCCGGGGCTGGAGAATGCGCGCGAGGAGCACATCCGGTCGCCGTGGGGCGAGCCTTCGGCCGCGCTCCGGATCGGCGAGATCGCGGGCCTGCCGGTCGTGTTCCTGTCGCGGCACGACAAGGGCCACCGTCTGTCGCCCTCCGACATCAACTATCGCGCCAACATCGACGTGCTGAAGCGGGCAGGGGTCACCGACCTCGTATCCTTGTCCGCCTGCGGCTCGTTCAAGGAGACGCTGCCGCCCGGCACCTTCGTGCTGGTGGATCAATTCGTCGACCGGACGTATCGGCGCGAAAGCTCGTTCTTCGGCAAGGGCCTGGTCGCGCATATCTCTATGGCGCATCCGGTCTCGCCCAATCTGCGCAACCACATCGAGGCGGCGGCCAGCGCCGAGGGAGTCGCCACGGTGCGCGACGGCACCTATGTGTGCATGGAGGGCCCGCAGTTCTCCACCCTCGCCGAGAGCCTGACCTACCAGCAACTCGGCTATTCGGTGATCGGGATGACCAACATGCCGGAGGCCAAGCTCGCCCGCGAGGCCGAGATCTGCTACGCGACGGTTGCGATGGTCACCGATTTCGACTGCTGGCACCCTGACCACGATGCGGTGACCGTGCAGGACATCATCGCCATGCTGACGGCCAACGCCGAAAAGGCGAAACGGCTGGTGGGCCGGCTGGCGCGCGATCTTCCACGCGAGCACGAGCCATGCCCGATCGGTTCCGACCGGGCCCTCGATACCGCGATCATTACCGCGCCCGAGGCCCGCGATCCCGAACTCGTGAAAAAGCTCGATGCCGTGGCTGGCCGTGTTCTGAATCGCTGAACGGGGAATTCATCGTTCCTGCAGCTTTGCCTGCGCTATAAGGGCGGGGTCCGGCTGGTGACACCCCGGACGAAGCCATCAGAAACTCGTCCGTCACAGAGCCAAAAATGCCGGCCAGCGCTTCGTCCTTCAGGCTTCTGCTCGCGGTTTACACCGCGGCCATCTTTGTGAGCGCGGCGCTGTTGTTCGCAGTGCAGCCGCTGTTCGCCAAGATGGTGCTGCCGAAACTCGGCGGCACCCCGGCGGTCTGGTCGGTGGCCATGGTGTTTTTCCAGGCCATGCTGCTCGCCGGTTATGCTTACGCTCATGCGCTGACGAAGTTCGTGCCGGGCCGGGTTTCGGTCGGCGTGCATCTTGCGGTGATGATGGTCGCGGCCTTTGCGCTTCCGCTTGGGATCGCTGCCAACTGGGGCCGTCCGCCCGGATCGGGACAGGAATTCTGGTTGCTCGGGCTGTTCCTGGTGTCGATCGGGCTGCCGTTCTTCGCGCTGTCCGCCAACGGCCCGCTGCTGCAGGCCTGGTTCGCGCGCACCGGCCATCCGCAGGCCAAGGACCCTTATTTTCTCTATGCCGCCAGCAATGTCGGCAGCTTCCTGGCGCTGCTGGCCTATCCGTTCGCGATCGAGCCGTTCACGCGACTGTCGCAGCAGACCACGGGGTGGACGGTCGGCTTCTACGCCCTGATCGTGCTGATCGCGTTTTGCGGGGCGTTGCTGCTGCGCTCGCGCGACGAACTGCCGGACATCGCGTCTGATGATGGCGTGAAGCCTGCGTTCCGCGATGTCGTGATCTGGGTCGCGCTCGCCGCGGTTCCATCCGCGCTGCTGATCGCGATCACCGCCCACATTTCGACCGACGTTGCCGCCGCGCCGTTCCTGTGGGTCGTCCCGCTGGCGCTGTATCTTGCGACCTTCGTGATCGCGTTCCAGTCGCGGCCGATCCTGCCGCACCGCTTCGTGACGTTCATCGCGCCGATCGCCGTGATCCTTCTGGTGGTGTCGCTGGCGCTCGGTGCGGCGGATCAGATCGTGGTGCTGATCGCGCTCAATCTTGTCGGCTTCTTCGTGCTCGCGCTGATGTGCCATGGCGAATTGGCGCGCCGCCGTCCGCCGGCCCGCTATCTGACGACGTTCTATCTCTGCCTGTCGCTCGGCGGCGTCATCGGCGGCATTTTCGCGGGCCTTGTGGCCCAGCAATTGTTCTCATGGGTGGCGGAATATCCGCTGCTGATCATCGCGGCCGCGCTGTGCCGGCCGGGACTTGTCTGGCCGCCGCAAAAGCGCGAACTCGCGTTCCTTGCTGCGGTCGCCGCAGGTGCCGCTTTCGCCTTCTACGCCGCGCATGTGTGGCGCACCGAATTGACCGAGAGCGCCTTCAATCTCTGGGTCGCGGCGCTGCTGGTGCTGGCCTTTGGCTTCTCGCAGTATGTGCTGACCTTTGCCGGGATCATCGCGGCGTCGCTGATGTTCGTGGTGCTGTTCGGTGCCGATGCCGGAAAGAAGGATTTTGTCCGCAGCTTCTTCGGCGTGCACAAGGTGATGGAATCGGACGGCGGCCAGTTCCGCATCCTCAAGCACGGCACCATCGAACATGGCGCGCAGCGCATTCGCGACGAACACGGCCGGCCGATCACCGGACGGCCGCAGCCGATTACCTATTATCATGACGCCTCGCCGATGGCGCAGGGCATTGCCGCCGCACGGCAAAAGCGCGGCGGCCCGGTCAATGTCGCGGTGGTGGGACTCGGCACCGGGACGCTGGCCTGCCAGATGAAGCCCGGCGACCAGCTCACCTATTACGAGATCGATCCGTCGGTGGTGCGGATCGCGAAGGACCCGAAGCGCTTCACCTTCCTGACCGAATGCGCGCCGGATGCGAAAATCGTGATCGGCGACGCGCGGCTGACGCTCACGGATTCACCGGACGGCCAATACGATATCCTGATTGTCGACGCCTTCTCATCGGACGCGATCCCGACGCATCTCCTGACCCGGGAGGCGATGGCGATGTTCAAGGACAAGATCAAGCCGGACGGCATGATCCTGATGCACATCTCGAACAAGCACATGACGCTTGCGCCGGTGGTGGCCGGTGTGGCCGAGGCCAACGATCTCGTGTCGCGCGTCAACGATTCCGACGAAGGCTATGACGACGACAACCACATGTTCGGTTCGCTGGTCGTGGCGGTGGCCCGCAAGGACGAGGATTTCGGCGAACTGGCCAGGAAAGGCACCTGGGTCGAGCAGGAGCCGGACGAGGACGAACGGGTCTGGACCGACGACTATTCCAACGTCATCGGCGCCATTCTGCGCAGGCTTCGGAACTAGAGCGAACGATCGGGCCGCGGCGCCGGCGCGTCATCAATACGGTTGCGCATCGCGGCCGCCTTGGCCACATTGCGCCCGCCCGCGCCGGGCGCCACCTGCGAAAGAATGCCATGACCAGCCCCGTGCTCGAAAACGATCTCAAGGCCGCGATCCGCACCATTCCGGATTATCCCAAGCCCGGCATCATGTTCCGCGATATCACCACCCTTCTGGGGTCGGCGCGGGCCTTCCGCCGCGCCGTGGACGAACTGGTTCAGCCCTGGGCCGGCGCCAAGATCGACAAGATCGCGGGTATCGAGGCGCGCGGCTTCATCATCGGCGGCGCCATCGCGCATCAGTTGTCGGCCGGCTTCGTGCCGATCCGCAAGAAGGGCAAGCTGCCGCACAAGAGCGTGCGGGTGGCCTATTCCCTGGAATACGGTATCGACGAGATGGAGATGCACGAGGACGCGGTGACGGAAGGCGAGCGGGTGATCCTGGTCGACGACCTGATCGCGACCGGCGGCACCGCCGAAGGCGCGGTGAAGCTGCTGCGTCAGATGGGTGCGGATGTGGTCGCCGCTGTGTTCATGGTCGACCTGCCGGAGCTTGGCGGCGCCGCCAAGCTGCGCGCGCTCGACGTGCCGGTGCGCACGCTGATGTCATTTGACGGGCATTGATCCGGTTCGCCTCAGCGCAGCGTCAGCGAGCTTTTCAATTCCCGCAGCAGAAGCCGCAATTCCAGTTCGCGGAATTCCACGAAGGCGCGCTCGATCCACTCATGCAGTTCGGTGCGCTCGCCGGCATGCCGGTCGAGATAGTCGTCGAATGAAAAGCCGGGCCGATCGACGACGGATTTAAGGAACGGGCTGAGGACCGGAAACCGGACCGGGCGTTCGCCGGCTGCCTCGCTTGGGAAATTCCCCATATAGTCCTGCATGTTGGCGATGAATTCGTTGTGCACCGGCACAAGCTTCAGGTCCGACAGCGTGCTGAAAGTGTCGGCGTAGCTTTGCGCCGAGCGCGGGTCGGGGTCGCCGATGAACAGCGCCACTACGTCGATATCCCGGCGCTGGGCCTCTTCGGTGAGGCCGATCTGGCGCAGCAGCGTGAAGAACTTGCCGAAGGGCTGATCGCCGAGGTCGATGACCTTGGCGACCTCGTCCTCGGCGATCAGTTCGTCGAACAGCGCCATCTGGCCGCGTGTGGTGTCGATCTCAGCCCGCGCGGTGTAGCGCGGCAGATACTCATACAGGGCCGCGTTGTTCGGATTGACGTCGAAGGCGATGGCCGACCGCCCATCGGCAAGGATGAACTCGGTCAGCGCCCGCGCGACCAGGGTCTTGCCGACACGCTGGCGCGGCGAGCAGACGATCGTGATGGTCTTTCGCCGGGACATAGGGCGTTCACTGCCCCGCTTATTCCCTCCGAAGCGGGAATCCGGGGTCCTTTGGTCTTGCTTCCCGCTTTCGAGGGGGGGAGCGGACGAATTGAAAGGCGCGACTGAGAAACGGGATCAGCCGCGTTCGCGTGCTGGCTCCGGGGCCGCCGCCGGCGCGGCCGCACGCTGGGCGTGCGCTTTCTCGTTCTTCGCCGCCGGCGGGGCCGCGGGCGACACCAGTTCAGACAGCTTCACGCGGTCGAATTCCGACCACACATTGCCGAGCCAGTGCCGGACATAGCCGCGCAGCACGAAGGAATAGTTGGCGGGCGCGTCCTGCCGGCCCTTGTTGGCGACGAATGTGACGAAGGGCACCGACGCGAGTTCGACCTGCTCGTAGGCCATTTCATTGAGCTTCGGGACGGTGATCTCGACCGCGTCCCTGATCTTCTTGAAATAGGAATCGTAGGTCGTCTGGTCCCAGTCAAAGAAGCTGGTGTCGTTGATGAAATTCTTCACCAGGTAGTATTTTCCGTCGGAGACGAACGGCGCGATCTCGGCGATCTCGTTCAGCGAGGCGATCGAGGGGCCGAGGATATGGGCGACGCCGAGGGCGATCTGCCCGCGCTTGACGGCCTCGAGGAAGCCGATGTCCCGGAGTGCGGCAAGCGTCGTCGACAAAAGGCCCGCGCGGACGTCGATCAGCGTCACCTTGGAGTCCGACAGGGTGTCGAAGATCTTCATCTGGTCGGGGACCTGGGTGACGTCGACGATCTCGGTGATGTCGGGATGGAAGCGCTTCAGGGTGCCCTTGGGGGATTCGGTGTCGAAGGCGCGGATCGGGACATTCCGGGCGGTAAAATAGTCGAGCAGGGTCCGCGAGACGGTGGTCTTGCCCACGCCGCCCTTGTCGGCCCCCACGATGATGACGGTCGGCTTTGCCATAGATGCGTCTAACCCCCAGCCGGCGGCCAGGCCCCAAAAACAACCGCCGATCCGCCACCATGGCGAACCGGTTCCTCTATTTCAATGTTTTGCGGCAGCTATTGGGACGGGACGGCGTCGGGGGATTCCTTGACCCGCTCCGGCGCGGCCGATAGGACAACCGCGCAGAAAACCCCTCGGATTCCGCCCGAAATGCCTGTCTCCGACACAGCTTTGGCCTCGGAGCCCTCACGCTCCTTTCAGGGCCTTATTCTCGCGCTCCAGCGCTATTGGGCCGATTATGGCTGCGTGATCCTGCAGCCCTATGACATGGAAGTCGGGGCCGGCACGTTCCATCCGGCAACCACGCTGCGGGCGCTCGGCCCCAAGCCCTGGAATGCGGCCTATGTGCAGCCGTCGCGGCGGCCGAAGGACGGCCGTTATGGCGAGAACCCGAACCGGCTGCAGCATTATTACCAGTTTCAGGTGATCCTGAAGCCGTCGCCCGACGACCTGCAGGACCTCTACCTGAAGTCGCTCTACGCCATCGGCATCGATCCGAAGGTTCACGACATCCGCTTTGTCGAGGACGACTGGGAAAGCCCGACGCTCGGCGCCTGGGGGCTCGGCTGGGAATGCTGGTGCGACGGCATGGAGGTGAGCCAGTTCACTTACTTCCAGCAGGTCGCCGGCTTCGAATGCGCGCCGGTGGCGGGCGAACTGACCTACGGCCTCGAGCGGCTGGCCATGTATGTGCAGGGCGTCGAGCGGGTCTACGACCTCAATTTCAACGGGCAGAGTGGTGACAGGAAAGTCACCTATGGAGACGTGTTCCTGCAGGCCGAGCGGGAATATTCGCGGCACAATTTCGAGCATGCCGATACCGAAATGCTGTTCGCGCAGTTCAAGATGGCGGAAGCCGCCTGCCAGAAATATCTCGCGGCGGGCTGGGCCGACGGCGACAAGACGCGCCACCTGATGGCGCTGCCGGCCTACGACCAGTGCATCAAGGCGAGCCACGTATTCAATCTGCTGGACGCGCGCGGCGTGATTTCGGTGACCGAACGGCAGAGCTATATCCTGCGGGTGCGCGAACTGGCGAAAGCCTGCGGCGCGGCCTGGCTCGCAACCGAAGCCGGCGGGGCGGTGTGACATGCCCGATCTTCTCCTCGAATTTTTCTCCGAAGAAATTCCCGCGCGCATGCAGCCGCGCGCGATGGAAGACCTGAAGAAGCTCGTCACCGACCGGCTGGTCGAGGAAGGGCTCGTCTATGAGGGTGCCAAGGCGTTCGCCACGCCGCGGCGCATTGCGCTCGCCGTGCACGGCGTGCCGGTGCGGCAGAAGGACATTCGCGAGGAGAGAAAGGGGCCGCGCGTCGGCGCGCCGGAGGCTGCGGTCGCAGGCTTCCTCAAGAGCGCGGGGTTGACCTCGCTCGATCAGGCGAAGATCGAAAAGGACCCGAAGAAGGGCGAGTTCTACGTCGCGGTGATCGAAAAGCCGGGCCGGGACGCGATCGACGTGCTTGCCGAAATGCTGCCGGACATCGCCCGCAAATTCCCGTGGCCGAAGTCGATGCGATGGGGTCAGCAATCGGCGCAGTCCGGCGCCTTGTCCTGGGTCCGTCCGCTGCATGCCATAGTCGCGACCTTCGGGCCGGAAACCGAGGACCCGCAGGTGGTGCCGTTTGTACTGGGCGGGCTGACCTCGGGCAACGTCACCTACGGCCATCGTTTCCTGAGCCCCGGCGCGATCGAAGTGCGCCGCCAGGACGACTGGATGACCAAGCTGGAAAAGGCCAAGGTCATCGTCGACCCGGCGCGCCGCCGCGAGATCATCCTCACCGAAGCCAAGAATCTCGCTTTCGCCCAGGGCTATGAACTGATCGAGGACGAAGGCCTGCTCGGCGAGGCCGCGGGCCTCGTCGAATGGCCGGTGGTCCTGATGGGATCGTTCGACGCGAGCTTCCTCGCGATCCCGCCGGAGGTGATCCGCACCACGATCCGCAACAACCAGAAATGCTTCGTGGTGCGCGATCCGCAAAGCGCCAAGCTCGCGCCGCGCTTCATTCTCGTCTCCAACATGGAGGCGACGGATGGCGGCAAGGCCATTGTCGCGGGCAACGAGCGCGTGATCCGCGCGCGGCTGTCGGATGCGAAATTCTTCTATGAAACCGACCTGAAGACGCGTCTCGAAGACCGGCTGTCGAAATTCGCGGATATCGTTTTCCATCAGAAGCTCGGCACCCAGGCCGAGCGGATCGCGCGCATCGTGCGGCTCGCCGGTCTCGTCGCGCCGATGGTTGGCGCGGATCCCGTGAAGGCGGAGCGCGCTGCGACGCTGGCCAAGGCCGATCTCCTCACCGAGGTGGTCGGCGAATTCCCCGAACTGCAAGGGCTGATGGGGAAATACTATGCGCTGGCGCAGGGCGAGGACGATGCGGTCGCCCATGCCTGCGAGGATCACTACAAGCCGGTGGGACCGAGCGATCTGGTGCCCGCCGATCCCGTCGCTGTGACCGTCGCGCTCGCCGACAAGATCGATACGCTGGTCGGTTTCTGGGCGATCGACGAAAAGCCGACCGGCTCGAAAGACCCTTACGCGCTGCGGCGGGCTGCGCTCGGCGTCATCCGCATCATCCTGTCGAACAATCTCCGGCTCAACCTTGCCGAGCTGTTTACGCTGGCGACCGAAGGCTATCTCGAGCAGGACAAGTCGTTCATGAAGGAATTCGTCGGCGAAGCCGCGAAGGGCGCCGACGACCTGTCGGGTCTGCGGATGAGCTACGACGCGATGACCGGCTCGGACCTGCGCGACTTCTTCGCCGACCGTCTGAAAGTGCAGCTGCGCGAGCAGGGCGCACGGCATGACCTCGCCGATGCGGTCCTCGCGGTCGAGGATCAGAACGACCTCGTCACCATCGTGCGCCGCGTCGATGCGTTGGCCAAATTCCTCGAGACCGACGACGGCAGGAACCTGCTGGCCGGCTACAAGCGAGCCGCAAATATCCTGCGCATTGAGGAGAAGAAGGACGGCACGTCCTACACCGGCGATCCCGACGCATCGCTGCTGAAGGAGCCGGAGGAAATCGCGCTCGCGAAGGCCATGGTGTCGGTCGCGCC
This sequence comes from Pseudomonadota bacterium, assembly GCA_023387555.1. Lineage (GTDB taxonomy): Bacteria > Pseudomonadota > Alphaproteobacteria > Rhizobiales > Xanthobacteraceae > Pseudorhodoplanes. Next base: position 6,254 of record JAEWHY010000202.1, on the reverse strand, counting down.
GGAAGCGAGCGAGGCCTATGCGCGCGAGGATTTCGCCGGCGCAATGGCAGCGATGGCCAGGCTGCGGCCCGCGGTCGACGCCTTCTTCGACAAGGTCACGGTGAATGCCGAGGACAAGGCGCTCCGCGCGAACCGGTTGATCCTGCTCAACCGGATCCGTGAAGCGACCCGTACCGTTGCGGATTTTTCCAAGGTTGAGGGGTGAAGTCGGGCTACATGCCCTTCATGATGACGCCGATCGCCAGCACGATGTACGCGAGGATCGCCAGCCAGAAGGCGTATTGGGTGACCACCGGAATGACGACGAGCGCACCGAGCAGGGCGATGATGGCGAGTGCGAGCGAAACCAGAAAAGTGACACGCGACGGAGCGTTGAGGTTTGGCATGATGTCCCCGCAATTCGCACCAAGGCAAACTGGCACGCACAGAATCGCCGTGCCATCAAGCTGATCGCGTGATTTAGCCCGCCCCCGGCAATCTACAAGTCCCACCGCTTTCCACGTCCACCTTCACCCAACCGGAGACTGAAATGACGATCACGATTGGACATCTGCAGCCGATCATTGCGCTGCTTGCCGGCATCTTGATCCTGGTGATGCCGCGGCTGCTGAATTTCATCGTCGCCATTTACCTGATCGCGGTTGGTCTGCTCGGCCTCGGGCTGTTCAAATAGGTAAATAATCTTCTCAGAATGCGAGCCACGGCGTCTCTTTCGTCGTGGTAGAAGTGGGCGTCGAAACCGGCCAGGACCGGCCGGTTTCAGGCTTTTGTATAGGGCTTCGACGATGGCGAAATGGGTTTACGGCTTCGGTGACGGCAAGGCCGAAGGCAAGGCGGACATGAAGAACCTGCTGGGCGGCAAGGGCGCTAACCTTGCCGAGATGGCCAATCTCGGCCTGCCGGTGCCGCCGGGTTTCACCATCACCACCGAGGTCTGCACCTATTTCTACGCCAACGGCGAAAGCTATCCGAAGGAACTTGCCGGCGAGGTCGATGCCGCGCTCGCCGCCGTTGGCGAAATCACCGGCAAGCGCTTCGGCGATCGCTCCAATCCGCTTCTGGTTTCGGTGCGCTCCGGCGCGCGGGCGTCGATGCCGGGCATGATGGACACCGTGCTCAATCTCGGTCTGAACGACGAGACCGTGGAGGCGCTGGCGAACAAGTCCGGCGACCGGCGCTTTGCCTATGACTCCTATCGGCGCTTCATCACGATGTATTCGAACGTCGTGCTTGGCATCGAGCATCACCTGTTCGAGGACATTCTGGCCGAGCACAAGGACGCCAACGGCTACAGTCTCGATACTGAACTGACCGCCGAGGACTGGCAGAAGCTGGTCGGCCTCTACAAGCAGAAGGTCGAGGAGGAGAGCGGCAAGCCGTTCCCGCAGGATCCGAAAGAACAGCTCTGGGGCGCGATCGGCGCGGTGTTTGGCTCGTGGATGAATGCGCGTGCCAAAACCTATCGCCGCCTGCACAACATTCCCGAAAGCTGGGGCACCGCGGTCAATGTGCAGGCCATGGTGTTCGGCAACATGGGTGACGATTCCGCAACCGGCGTTGCCTTCACCCGCAATCCGTCCACCGGCGAGCGGACGCTCTACGGCGAATTCCTGATCAACGCGCAGGGCGAGGATGTCGTCGCCGGCATCCGCACGCCGCAGGAAATTACCGAGGCCGCCCGCAAGGAGGCGGGTTCCGACAAGCCTTCGCTCGAAAGCGCGATGCCCGCCGCGTTCGCGGAACTGACCCGGATCTACGGCGCGCTCGAAAAGCATTATCGCGACATGCAGGATCTCGAGTTCACCATCGAGCAGGGCAAGCTGTGGATGCTGCAGACGCGGTCCGGCAAGCGTACCGCGAAGGCGGCGCTCAAGATCGCGGTCGAACTCGCCGGTGAAGGGCTGATCACCGAGGAAGAGGCGGTGATGCGGATCGATCCGGCGTCGCTGGATCAGCTTCTGCACCCGACCATCGATCCGAAGGCCGAGCGCAAGATCGTCGCCACCGGCTTGCCGGCTTCGCCGGGCGCGGCCTCGGGCGAAATCGTGTTCTCGTCGGAGGAGGCGGAGGAGCTGAAGGCCAAGGGCCGCAAGGTCATCCTGGTCCGCGTCGAGACCTCGCCGGAAGACATTCACGGCATGCACGCGGCCGAAGGCATTCTCACCACCCGCGGTGGCATGACATCGCATGCCGCGGTGGTGGCCCGCGGCATGGGCAAGCCCTGCGTATCGGGGGCCGGCTCGATCCGCATCGACTACAATGCGAAGACGATGAGCATCGCCGGCAACACCCTGAAGCAGGGCGACATCGTGACCATCGACGGCTCGACCGGCCAGGTCCTGCAGGGCAAGGTTCGCATGATCGAGCCCGAGCTGTCCGGCGAGTTCGGCACGTTGATGGCCTGGGCCGACAAGGTCCGCACGCTCGGCGTCCGCGCCAATGCCGATACGCCGGCCGATGCGCGGACCGCGCTGAAGTTCGGCGCCGAGGGCATCGGGTTGTGCCGCACCGAGCACATGTTCTTCGAGGCCGACCGCATCCTCGCGGTGCGCGAGATGATCCTGGCCGACACGGAACACGCCCGCCGCGCCGCGCTCGCCAAGATCTTGCCGATGCAGCGCAGCGACTTCTCCGAGCTGTTCGAGATCATGCAGGGGCTGCCGGTCACGATCCGCCTGCTCGATCCGCCGCTGCACGAATTCCTGCCGCACGGCGAGGCCGAGGTCGCCGAGGTGGCCAAGTCGCTTGGCACCGACCCGCAGAAGATCAGGAACCGTGCTGCGGAGCTCGCCGAGTTCAACCCGATGCTCGGCTTCCGTGGCTGCCGCATCGCGATTGCCTATCCTGAAATCGCCGAGATGCAGGCGCGCGCCATCTTCGAAGCGGCCGCCGATGCCGGCAAGAAGACCGGCAAGCCGGTGGTGCCGGAAGTGATGGTGCCGCTGATCGCCACGCGCATCGAGTTCGACATCGTCAAGGCGCGCATCGATGCGATGGCCGAAGCGGTGGCGAAGGAGAAGGGCGTCGAACTCGAGTATCAGGTCGGCACCATGATCGAGCTGCCGCGTGCCTCGCTGATGGCCGACAAGATCGCCGAGGGCGAGGGCGGTGCCGAATTCTTCTCGTTTGGCACCAACGACCTGACGCAGACCTGTTTCGGCATCAGCCGCGACGATGCGGCGAGCTTCCTGACGACCTATACCGCACGCGGCATTCTCCCGGTCGACCCGTTCGTGTCGATCGACCGTGATGGCGTCGGCGAGCTGGTCCGCATCGGCGTCGAGCGCGGCCGCAAGGTGCGGCCCGACCTCAAGGTCGGCATTTGCGGCGAGCATGGCGGCGACCCGGCTTCGGTCGCCTTCTGCCATGAGGTCAAGCTCGATTATGTGTCGTGCTCGCCGTTCCGCGCGCCGATCGCGCGCCTGGCTGCCGCCCAGGCGGCGCTGGGCAAGGAAGTCGCCAGCCAGGCCTGACCTTCGCCTGAGAGACAACGTGACGCGGCGGTGTGCTTAAAGGCGCACCGCCGCGTTTTTTATTTGGCCTTGCTGTTCCAGCGTCTCGCGTTGCGGCCCGCATAAGGCGTGCTGGTCGCCACCGGATCGTCGGCGAGAATGTCGGTCGATCCGCCGTCCTACTCAGCCTGCTCGCGGGGGCCGGTGCCGGTCTGTTGCGAGGCTTCCCGCCACGCACGCAATTCCGACATTGCGGCTTTTGACAGCGGGGCAGGTTGGGCCCCCAATCGCGGACGATACACATCCGCAGGCTTGAGCGGCGGGCGCTCGGTGGGGCGCTCGAGACTTGCCATTCAGACGGCTACTTTCTTCAGGAAGTGATCGACTTCGTTGCGCATGTTGGCGACCGCCTGTTCGACCTCACCGCACGTCCGCAGTACCGTCTCGGCGGTGGCGCGGGTATCGGTCGCGGCGCGAGCGACCTGATCGAGCACCACCACGATCTCCTGCGTGCCGTTGGCTGCGCTCGAGACGTTGTGCGAGATTTCGCCGGTCACCGCATTCTGCTGTTCGACAGCCGCCGCAACCGCGGAGGTGAAGCGTTCGATCTCCTGCATCCGCTCGGTCATGCGGGCGATGGCATCGACCGCGCTGCCGGTCGAGCCCTGCACCGAGAGGATCTGGCTGGAGATGTCTTCGGTCGCCTTTGCGGTCTGCACCGCGAGCGATTTCACTTCCGAGGCGACCACCGCGAAGCCGCGGCCGGATTCTCCGGCCCGGGCGGCCTCGATGGTCGCGTTGAGGGCCAGCAGATTGGTCTGGCCGGCGATCGTGCGGATCAGTTCGACCACGTCGCCGATCTTCTGGGCGGCGTCCGCAAGCCCCTTGATGTCCTCATTGGTCGATTGTGCTTCCGAGACCGCGTGGCGGACCGCGTCGGTGGTCCGCATCAATTGCCGGCTGATCTCGCCGATCGACGAGGCCATCTCGTCCGCCGCGGTCGCTGCGGTCGCGACATTGGTCGATGCGTCGTTCGAAGCCTGCAACGCGCCCTCCGCGCGCTGCGAGGTCTGGCCCGACGACGCGAACAGCGAACTCGCCGTCAGCTTCATCGATGCGGCGCTGTCGTTCACGGTGCGCAGCACGCCGTCCATGCTCTGGCGGAACGCGGTGATGGCGCCCTCGACCGTCGCACGGCGCTTGTCTTCCAGCGCATGCGCGGCGCGCTCCTTCTCGATCGAGTGCTGCACCGTCACGTCGTGATGGGTGGCGACCAGGCTGCCGTCCGGAAGCGGCTGCTCGGCGATTTCGATCACGCGGCCGTCGGTCGCCGTGACGGTGTGGGAACCATGCTTCTGCGCCGCGATCCGCTGGCGCACGCCGTTCACCCAGGCGTCGATGTCGCCGCTGAAATTTCCGATCGCGGCGCGATGTTCGACGATCTCGCGCAGCGTCGCGCCCGTTTTCACGATCGCGGGCGACATGCCGTACATGTCGACGTAACGCTGGTTGCACAGCAGCAGCCGGCCATGTGGATCCCACATGCACAGCCCTTGCGGGGTGTTGTCGAGCGCAAGGCGCAGCCGCCTGTTCTGTCGCCGCATGCGCAGGCTCGCGACCCCCAGAAGCAACAGCAGGACGAGGCCGATCAGGAGGAGTCCCAAAGTCGGCGTGATCGATCCCCACAAGCCGTTCGCCATAGCGACCTCGCATTCGGAAGGGTGCGAGACTGTGATACCGCCGCCCTCTTTCAACATGGTTAACCGGAGGTTCGCCGCCCGGGTATTGCAGCCGCACCCTCGCGTGCTAGCCTTCGACGCAGGGGAGCCGCCGCAGACCCGGGCAGGGGCTGAGCCGGCTTAAAAAAATAATATCTGGGGGGTGGATGGCTGAGGAACCGAAGGCGGATTCCGCGCAGGACGCAATTGAGTCCGAGCGGCTGCGCAAGGCCGAAGAATTCATCGAGCAGGAAGAGGGCGCGGCCAACCGGCTGTCGGGTTGGGCCGGATCCATCGTCACCACGATCGCGGTCACGATGTCGCTTTTCCACCTCTATGCGGCCTATGAGATCGTGCCGACCCAGGAACTGCGCTACACCCACGTCGCCTTTGTCCTGCTGCTGTCCTTCCTCCTGTTTCCCGCGGCAAAGCGCTTCCGCGACCGGATCCGCTGGTTCGATGTCATCGCCGGCCTGACCTGCGTCGGCATCCTGATCTATGCGATCGTCGGCGGCGAGGATTTCACCGATCGCGCGACGCTGCCGAACCATACCGACGTCATCCTCGGCGTCATTTTCATTGTCCTCCTGGTGGAGGCGACGCGCCGCACCATCGGCCCGATCGTGCCGATCATCGCGCTGTTGTTCATTGCCTACGCGCTGGCGGGACCTTACCTGCCGCCGCCCTGGAACCACCGCGGCTATGGATTCGACGCGCTAGTCGGACATCTTTTCATCACGCTGGAAGGCATTTTCGGCGTTCCGATCGATGTGTCGGCAACCCTGATCGTGCTGTTCACGATCTTCGGCGCGTTTCTTCAGCAGTCCGGCGCGGGCAAGTTCTTCATCGACTTCTCGATGACGCTGATGGGCAAGAGTCCGAATGCCGCCGGGCGCACGGTGGTGCTGTCCTCGTTCCTGCTCGGCGGCCCCTCGGGGTCGGGCGTCGCAACCACGGTGACCATAGGCGCGGTCGCCTATCCGATGATGAAGAGGTCGGGGTTCGAGAAAAATGCGGCCGGCGGCCTGCTTGCTGCAGGCGGGCTCGGCGCGTTCATCTCGCCGCCGGTGCTGGGCGCGGCCGC
>JAEWHY010000121.1 GCA_023387555.1 Pseudomonadota bacterium | reverse complement strand
GAATCGTAGCGCACACGAAAAACGCGTTGTCGTCGTATTGCCTGCCGTTCCGGTCAGCTTGGGCCGGCCAGGGGGACTGGAACGTGTCATTTGAATAGCCGGCTTTCTTACTCGTAACAGGAGGCGTGGTCATGGCACGACATTCTCTCATTCCTGCCGGCAGTGGTATGTTCGGTAGTGATCCTTTCACATCACTTCAGCGCAGCATGAACCGTTTGTTTGACGACGTGATGCACGGCAATCTGCCGTCCGCGGCGCGCGGCGATGAGGCCGGGATGGTCATGCCGCAAATCAATGTTTCGGAGACCGACAAAGAGATTCGCGTTACCGCGGAAATGCCCGGGGTTACCGAGAAAGATATCGATATCACGCTGGATGACGGTGTGCTGACGATCCGCGGCGAAAAGAAAATGGAGAAGAAAGAAGATAAGGAGAACTTCCACTATGTGGAACGCAGCTTCGGCCAGTTCCAGCGGTCGCTGCGCGTACCGAACTCGATCAATATGGATCAGGTTCAGGCTCGGGTCGAGAACGGGGTTTTGACAGTGACCCTCCCGAAAAACATGGCGCAGGAAAAGACCCGACATATCGAGGTCAAGGGCGGCGGGACGCCTCACTGACAGGCTGCATTGCAGTATCTGTCCCTGCCGACACGAATAATGGGAGCGCGAGCGCTCCCATTATTTTATCATCCGGGACGCAGGCGTATGGCCCCGCTACTGCCTGGCGCGGGCAGCCGGTGCCGGAGTGAATCAATCATTAGTGATAATTCTCACGCCTCGAAGCTGGCGTATCGATCGGTGCTTTCATCAGTACCGCTCGCTCCGGAACGTTTGAGACCGGCATCAATTTGTACCAGCGTGCTCGTTCATGCTAAGAAGTGCCGGCCGGAGGATGGTCCAGCACTGCTATAGAGACCAAACACGACGCCCTGGCGAGGATGCGTATGAAAGCCGTGGCCGGAATTGCGTGCCTGGCATTCGCTTTTGGTTGCGCTGCTGCGCAGGCGCAATATTCCGATGGCGTGACCAAGATCGGCGTTATGAACGATATGTCCGGTCTCTATTCGGATGTCACCGGTCCTGGCTCCGTTGTCGCGGCGCGCATGGCGGTTGAGGATTTCGGCGCCGCTGCCAAGGGAATGAAAGTCGAAATTCTGGCCGCAGACCATCAGAACAAGCCGGACATCGGCGCCAATATCGCGCGCCGCTGGATCGATATCGACAAGGTGGACGTCATTGTCGATGTTCCGACCTCTTCGATTGCATTCGCCGTCAACGAAATCGTTCGCGAAAAGAACAAGGTGTTTCTGATTTCGGGCGCGGCAGCCTCTGATCTGACCGGCCCTAAATGCTCGCCCAATTCCGTGCACTGGACCTACGACACCTGGGCGACCGCCAACGGGACTGGCAAGGCCATGGTCAGGACCGGCGGCGACACCTGGTTTTTCATTACCGCAGATTACGCCTTTGGCCACGCGATCGAGCGCGATACGGCTGCAATCATCGAAGCAAATGGCGGGCGTGTTGTGGGCCGGGTACGCCATCCGTTTCCGGGATCGGATTTCTCGTCGTTCCTGCTGCGGGCGCAGGCATCAGGGGCGAAGGTCATTGGGTTGGCCAATGCCGGCGGAGATACAATCAATTCGATCAAGCAGGCCGCCGAGTTCGGGGTCACGCAGAGAGGCCAGAGTCTCGCTGGTCTGCTGATGTTCATCAACGATGTGCATGCGCTCGGACTTAAGGTCGCTCAAGGCCTCGTGCTGACCGAAGCTTACTACTGGGATCGAAACGAAGGTAGCCGCGAGTTCGCACGGCGGTTCGCTCCGCAATCCAAGGGCAACATGCCCTCAATGGTGCAGGCCGGGGTTTACGCCGCGGTGTTGCATTACCTCAAGGCGGTAGAGGCGCTGAAAAGCGACGCGGACGGCAAGGCTATCGTCGCCGAGATGAAGAATATGGAAACCAACGACCCATTGTTCGGAAAGGGCAAGATCCGGATCGATGGACGTAAGGTCCATGACATGTTTCTCTACGAGGTTAAGAAGCCGGAGGAATCGAACGGCGCGTGGGACTACTACAAGCTCCGTGCTACGATCCCTGCCGCCGAAGCATTTCGACCGCTCCATGAGGGATTTTGTCCGCTGGCGGACCGCTAATCGTTTTGACCCGGGGATCAGTTCAATAGCGCGCAGTCAGGATATGTAGAGCATCAGCAGGATGGCGGGAGGCCATCGATGAAGATCTCTCATTACGTGCGTCTCGGTGCGATCCTTCCAGTTCTTCTCGGTGGTGCCGTCGTGGCCTTCGCCGATCAGGCGTCGCGTTCTCCTGGAGAGGATGGACAGGCGGGCCAGCCGCCAAGCCTTGGCGCATACGGAGCCGATATCCTGCAAACATCGGTTTCCGGCGTTTCCTCGGGAGGCGCCATGGCGATCCAGATGCACGTCGCGCATTCCGGGATCATGCGCGGGGTCGGTGTCATCGCTGGCGTTGGCTATGACTGCGCCAACTCGGGGCTGCCTCTGCTTCCTGCTCGCCTGGCTCGCATCGTGTTGTGCCTTGCGGGTGTCGGCGATGCGAATGCGCCATTCTCGATCGCGCGAACAACTCAAGCTACGGCGGTGCCCGGCGCCATCGATCCGACCTCAAATCTTGAGCGACAGAAGGTCTGGCTGTTCTCAGGATATAATGACGGCTCGGTGCGGCGTGCGGCCATGGACGCCGTCGCTGCATATTACGAGCATTATGCCGCGCCCGGAAACGTGTTCTACCAGATCGACAATCCCGCGCCGCATGCCCTGGTCACCGACGACTATCGTCCGCCATGTCTCGGCTTCAACGAGACTTACATCAACAATTGCAACTACGACGCAGCCGGGTATCTGCTTAAGCACATTTACGGTCACCTCAACGTGCGCAGCGATAGCCCGAGCGGCTCGGTCCTCGCATTCAGCCAGAGTGAATTCACCGGCGGCATCGATCCGAAGTCGGTCGGGCTTGCGGAGACCGGTTATGTCTACGTCCCGACCGGGTGCTTGGCTCAGAACCAGCAAGTGAAATGTCGCGTTCACGTGGTCTTCCACGGCTGTCGCCAATACGCTGGAAATCCCGCGATAAGCAAAGCCGTTGTCGAGCGGGGCGGTTACAATCGCTGGGCGGATACGAACCACTTCATCATTCTCTATCCGCAGACGACGCCGACGCCGATCACCTTAGGCAATCCGGGCAACGAGCATGGGTGCTGGGACTGGTGGGGCTACAGCGACCTGCCGCTGAGTCGCGATTTCGCTCGCAAGAACGGCTATCAGATATCGGCCGTCAGGGCGATGATCGACCGTCTGGCGGAGGGCTTTGTGCCGGGTAATGCGTCTCAGCCCTTCGGACCGCCCCAAGACGTTTCAGTATCCGACAGAACGTCGGACTCGCTGGCCCTGATCTGGCAGCCGAATGCCGCGGCGGCCGGTTTCAGCATTGCCCGATCGACGAGCGCCGCCGGTCCGTTTAACCCGCTCGCCGACATGGTGAAGGGCGCCAGTTTCGTGGACAAAGGGCTCACACGCGATACGCTCTATCATTACCAGATCCGTGCTGTCGACGCATCGAACGCAGCCAGCGCTCCGGTCAGCATTTCAGGCAGGACCCTCGCGACGATGCCGCCGCCGTGCGAACCGTACTTCAGCAGTAACAGGCAGCACATCAGCGCCGGACGCGCGTATGAAGACTTCTTTGGCAATGCCCGGGCGTTGGGCAGCAATGATCTTATGGGAGAAGCCGACGACGACGTGTTTAGCCAGTTGACCAGGGAGCCGGGTCCGTTCTTTTTCTTCCATGCTCGTTATTGTCCGTGAACGTCCCGGCAAGGCAACGGTGGGGACGCTCATTGGGCTTGTTCGAGCCAGCCCTGCACCAGCGGCTGGTTTTCATGAGGTAACGAAAGATCCGCAGATATTCTTCGCATATCTCTGCCACGGAGCGTCCTCGCTCAAGCAAGGGGTCAACTCAGATGTCCAAGGGCCAGAACCAGCAGCGTTCGCAAAATGGCGACATCGGTATCCTCAAGGGTCTGGTCCTCCTTTCGTTACCGATCCTTCGATTCCAGCAGGCGATATTGCCGAATGTCAGATCGGGCCTCGAGAAAGACACGGATGAGATCGTCAAGGCTGTTGAACATTTTGTTGCATTCGAACTGCATGCCTTGATGATGCTCATGGACCCGTCAGGGCGCCTGCGGGCTCAGCTCGATGAAAGCGAGTTGAAAAAGCATATCAAGCCGGTGCTGGATAGTGTGGCGGCCGGGACAATTTCCTTCGTCAAAGCCCAAGAAGAGATTTTGCAAGCGTCGATTACGCTTCTCGATGGCATAAGAAACGGGGAGCAAGCCAAAGGGAAGTAGCCCAAGATCTTTGGACGTAAAGGTCGTCTTACAATGGGTACCATGGGACGCGCGGATGGCATAGCCATCATCGGTCTTTCGTGTCGATTTCCGGGGGCTGCGTCAGCCAGGGAGTATTGGAAGAATTTGTGTGGTGGGACCGAGTCCATCACCTTCTTTTCCGACTCCGAACTCCTCGCGGCTGGTGTCGATCCGGCGCTTCTTGCCAATCCCAATTACGTCAAGGCCGCGCCGATGCTGCCCGACGTGGAGATGTTCGATGCGTCGTTCTTTGGCTATTCGCCAAAGGATGCGACGCTGATGGACCCGCAGCAGCGCCTGTTTCTTGAGGTGTGCTGGGAGACGTTCGAGGACGCCGGCTATGATCCGGCCGCCTATCCCGGAAAGGTCGGCGTGCTTTCTGCCGGCGGCGGCGTTGTGTCGAGCTATCTGCTTGCCAAGTTGCATCACGACGATCTGCCTGGGCAGACCGCAAGCATTGCGCATATCAACAACGACAAGGACTTCCTGAGCACCCGTGTGGCCTTCAAGCTGAATCTGAGAGGGCCGAGCTTCACGATCCAGTCGGCCTGCTCCTCTTCGCTCGTTGCGGTTCATCAGGCCTGTCAGACACTCAGTGTCAATGAATGCGACATGATGCTGGTGGGCGGGTCGGTTGTGCGTGTTCCGCAGGTGGAGGGTTATCTCGCGGAGAAGCGAAATCTTCATTCCCTTGATGGTCATTGCCGCCCATTCGATGCCGAGGGCCAGGGAACGATATTCGGCAGCGGGGTCGGCGCGGTCCTGCTAAAGCCACTGAGCCGTGCTGTTGCCGACCGCGATCACATCTATGCCGTCATCAAGGGAACGGCGGCGAACAATGACGGATCGTCGAAGAAGAGCTACACCGCGCCAAGCCTTGGCCAGCAATCTGAAGCGGTGGCGGAGGCGCTGGAGCGTGCGGGAGTCCGTCCCGACAGTGTTGGTTATTTGGAGTGCCACTCGACGGGCACGATCGTGGGCGACCCGCTCGAGATCGAAGCTCTGACCTTGGCCTTTCGAAAGCGCTCGGTGCGGACGCAATATTGCGCCGTCGGGTCGGTCAAGGCCAACATCGGCCACCCGGAGCAGGCGGCCGGCATTGCGGGCCTGATCAAGACGGCCCTTGTCCTGCATCATCGGAAAATTCCGCCCAGCATAAACTATGACGCACCGAACCCCTCGATCGGGTTCGCGTCATCACCCTTCTACGTGAACACGAAACTCACCGATTTCGTTTCTGGAGACACGCCCCGCCGCGCCGGGCTCAACAGCCTGGGCATCGGCGGGACGAATGTATTCGTTGTGCTTGAAGAGGCACCATCGGCATCGCACGAGGCCGGCGAGTCGCGGGAGCCTGCGCCCTGTCTCCTGACACTTTCAGCCAAGACCGCCGACGCGCTGATCGCTCAAGTCGAACGGCTCTTGGGCTGGATGAACGAGAACCCCGACGCCCCGGTCGGGGACATCTGTTACACGACGAATCTCAGCCGGAGCCAGTTTGCATTCCGTTTTGCCGCTCCGGCCCGGTCGGCAGAAGATCTCAGGCATCGTCTTGCCATGTGGTTGAGGGCGGTCAGGGATGGCGCAGCGTCGCAACTGAAGCCGGCCGAGCTGACCCCGATTGCATTCATGTTTTCCGGCCAGGGATCGCAATACAGCGGCATGGCCGCGCAGCTCTATCGTACGCATGCGGTCTTCCGCGAGGCTCTGGATCGTTGCAACGCGTTTGCCGGGCAGCAACTCGAGCATGACTTGCTGGACGTGATCGTCGGCCGCGGCGTTGATGAAGCGTTGGTGAACCGGACGGACTACACGCAGCCCGCATTGTTCGCGGTCGAGTACGCTCTGGCGGAGTTGCTGAAATCGTGGGGTATTGTGCCGGACGCCGTGATCGGGCACAGCCTCGGGGAAATGGCCGCGGCCTGTGTGGCAAAAGTTATCTCGCTTGAAGATGCCATACGGCTCGCGATCGGTCGCGGTGCATTGATGCAACGGTTGCCCGCCGGCGGGGCCATGGTCGCGATCATGGCTCAGGAGGCGGTTATCAAATCACTGATCGATGAGGTTGCGCCCGATATTGCGATCGCCGCGATGAATGGACCCCTGAATACTGTCGTGTCGGGGGATCGGTCGGCACTGGAGAGGCTGACGGCCGAACTGGATCGCCGCGGCATTGTCTATCGCGAACTGCGGATATCCAACGGGTTCCATTCACCGCGCACCGAACCGATCCTGGATGAGCTTGAAGATCTGGCGGCGGAGATCGGACACAGCGTTCCTGCGCTTCCACTGATCTCGAATCTGACCGGTCAGGTGATGTCTGCAGCGCCGGAGAAATCCTATTGGCGCCGGCACATCCGGGAGGCTGTCCGCTTCGGAGACGGGATGCTGGCGCTCTCTGGCCTTGCCTGCGGGTGCTACCTTGAGGTCGGGCCGCACCCGGTTCTCCTGCCGATGGCGCAAGCGTGTCTTCAGGGAATTGGCAAGCCTGCAACCTGGATTGCATCGCTGAATCGAAATCAATCTGACGCCGATTCAATCTCGGAAATGCTGGCTGCGCTCTATCTCGCCGGCCAAAAGATTGATTGGACCGCAGTCCATGCAGACTCGCAATGGCGCCGGATATCCTTGCCGACCTATCCGTTCCAGCGCAAGCGCTATTGGATTGATAATGTACGAAGCGCTGCTCCGCAGAGAGCCGTGCCTGCTGCGGCTGATGGATTTCATCCTGTCCTTGGAACGCTGATCAGTTCGGGGGCGGACGGGGTTGAGTTCGAGGTACGGTACGGCAGCCACCACATTCCATATTTGGCCGACCACAGGGTTGCAGGAGCGATTGTCCTGCCGACCACTGTCGAGCTGGAAGCGGCGATGATGGCCGGGCGCAAGTTGTTCGGAACGGCGCGCATCAGTGTCGATCAAGCCATGCATCACGAGGCAATGGCGTTTGCCAATGGCGAGGAACGGATTGTTCGGGTCGCGGCAAATCTGCTGAGTTCCGGCAGGGCAAGTTTCAAGATCGTTAGTGCCTCGGTGGGCGCCCGGAACGACTGGCGGGTGCACATGTCCGGCGTTTTGTGCAAATCGGACGCGCCGTCCGGCTCTACTTTTTCGACAGGTGAGGTCCGCGCGCGGTGCCCGAAGACGTTGCCGGCGGCTGATCTCTATAGCCAACTGGCCGGCCACGGACTCGAATATGGTCATTGCTTCCGTGGGGTCCGGGCCTTGTACGTCGGGCAAAATGAAGCACTCACGAGCGTGCAGCTTCCCGAGGGGCTGGGCGATAGCCGATATGCCCTTCATCCGGCATTCCTGGACGCGTGCCTGCATGCCTATCCATTCGTTGTTGACGGGAGTTTTCATGCCGTCGCCGGAAACGGGCCACGCAGT
>JAEWHY010000556.1 GCA_023387555.1 Pseudomonadota bacterium | reverse complement strand
GCCCTCCTCCCCGTCCGGGCCGCGCGTCACCTCCTTCTGGTAGCGCGCCTCAAGCGCCAGCACCTCGGTAAAGCTGCGCTCTGCCGCCAGAATGTTCTTGGTCGCGCGGAAGGCCGCCGTTGGGCCACTCGCGATCACACCCGCGAGTTCTGCCGTTCGCGCCGCAAGCCGATCCGCCGGCACCGCCTCGTTGATCAGTCCGAGATCGGCGGCCTCGCGCCCGCTCAACATCCGTCCGGTGAACACCAGCTCGGCAGCCCGATGCCGTCCAAGCCGCTGCTGAAAGAAATAATGCCCGCCGGAATCCAGCACCGCACCGATGCGACGGAACGGACTGCCGAACATCGCATCCTCCGCCGCGATCGTAATATCGCAGGCGAGCGCAAGCCCCAGCCCGAAGCCGAGCGCAGGCCCGCGCACCGAAGAGATCGTCGGCGCCGGCAGCGTGTACAGGCGCTGCAGCACCGGACCGATCCGGTCGCGCAGGATTTCGTGCGCATCCTCGCCATGCGGATTGATCTCGCGCACATCGCGCCCGGAGCAGAAACTGTCCCCGGCACCGCGGATCACCAGGCAGCGCGCATTCTGCACCCGCGCGCTCGCCAGCGCTTCGCCGAGCGCTTCCATCTCGGTGAGCTTCAGGCTGTTCTTGCTCTGGGGGCGGTCGATCTCGAGCACCAGCACCGCACCCTCGTCGATCAGGCGGAAAGCATCGCTCATCGCCGTGCCCTCCGCAGCGGACCGGAAGCGGGCGCACTTTCCTCCGCCGGCTCGCGATAGCCGAGCGCCTTACTCAGTTCCTTCGCCTTGCCCATGACAAGACTGGCGAGTTGCTTGTGCATCGAAGACTTGTACCGAAGCATCGGCATGGTGATGCCGAGCGAACCCATCACATGGCCGTCGGCATCCAGGACGACGCGCGCAAAGCCGATGGCTTCAGGAAAAATCTCGCCCTCCGCCGAGGCAAAGCCGCGTTCGCGAATCTCCTTCAATGCCGCCTTCATCTCGGCAAGTTTGGGCGGCGGATTGCCGGCAGGCGACGTGCCCGCTTCGGCCACCGCCTGCGCCACCACCTCGTCGGGCAGATACGCCAGCATGCAGCGGCCGACCGCGCCCCACGCCACTTTCTGCTCCATCATCGGCTCGAAATGATAGCCGAGCGGATGCGGCGAACGGGCGACCACCGTGCCGACGAAACGGCGCGAGGCCGGCAGATACATCGCGAAGTAACAGGTTTCCTGACAGGCGTCCCGCAGCGCCTCGAGGACCGGGCGTGCGATTTCATCCAGATTGATCTGGCGGGTGATGAGCGACGAGATCCGGAACAATTCCCGACCGGCACGATAGCGCTGCGTGGTCGCGCGCTGCTCGATCAGCCCCTGCGTCATCAGCAGCTTGAGCAGCCGGTGCACAGTGCTCGGCGGCAGCGACAGGCGTTGCGCAAACTCCTTCACCGAGATTTCACCACCCATCTCTGCGACGCATTGCAGAAGCCGCACCACGCGGACCACCGTGCTGGTTGCTTCTTCCGACACTTTGCCGTCCCCTCATACGCGGCGAGACCGATCTCGCTTGTCAAGTCATGCACTCTCGCTCTATCCTACTCAGTGGAAGAGCATTCCGCTAGAAGGAATGACACCGGTGGGAGGGAATGACTGAGCGCTGGCAGGCGAGCAACGCCGATGGCGTGGGCGCGCGCGAGGCGCGCATGGCGCCGGCAACGGCTGTCGCGACAACGAATGTCGCGTCAACGCGCGCCGCGACAATGAGTGTCGCATCAATGAGCGGCAACAGCGGGACAACGCCCGGCCTGTCACCCGCCCCGTTGCTCAGCGTCGAAAACCTGCATGTCAGCTTCGCGACTGACGTCGTGACGGTGCGCGCGGTGGAAGGCTTCAGCCTGCAAGTCCATCCCGGCGAGATCGTCGCTCTGGTCGGCGAGTCCGGATCGGGCAAATCGGTCTCAGCGCATACCATTATGCGGCTATTGCCGCGCACCGGCCGCGTTCCTGAAGGCCGCATCCTGTTCGAAGGCCGCGACCTGCTGGCGCTCCCGGAAGATGCCATGCGCGACGTGCGCGGCCGCGAAATCTCGATGATCTTTCAGGAGCCGATGACATCGCTCAATCCGGTCCTGCCGATCGGCCTGCAGATCATCGAGCCGCTGCAATATCACCTCAAGATGTCGACCAGCGACGCCATGGCCCGCGCCGCGGAATTGCTGCGGCTGGTCGGCATCACCGATCCCGAACAGCGGCTGAAGCAATATCCGCATCAGTTTTCCGGCGGCATGCGTCAGCGTGTGATGATCGCGATCGGACTCGCCTGCAATCCGAAGCTGATCATCGCCGACGAGCCGACCACGGCGCTGGACGTTACCATCCAGGCCCAGATCCTCGAGCTGATGAAGTCGCTGTCGCGCGATCTCGGCATCGCGCTGATCATCATCACCCACAATCTCGGTATTGTCGCGCGCTACGCGGATCGCGGGGTGGTGATGTATTCCGGCCGCGTGGTCGAGCAGGGTGCGGCGGATCCGCTGTTCCACCGTCCGCGCCACCCCTACACCATGGGGCTGTTGCGTTCGGTACCGCGGCTCGACCGGCCGCGTGCGGGCATGCTCGAAACCATCGAAGGCTTGCCGCCCTCCGCCGCCGATGAATTGCCGGGCTGCCGGTTTGCACCGCGCTGCCCGTTCAGCCTCCCGGCCTGCAACAGCCCGCCACCGCTGGCGCCGACCGACACCGGCGGTCTCTCTGCCTGCATCCGTGCGGACGAAATCGCGGCCGGCAAGCTCACCTGGCGCAAGGCGGGTACGGCGGCCGCAGGTCCGACAGCGCCGGCGCAAGCCCGGCCGATTATTTCCGTGCGCAATCTGACCAAGCATTTTCCGGTCAGGACCGGCCTGTTCGCGCGCACGCACCAGGTCCGCGCCGTCGAGGATGTCAGCTTCGAGGTGCGGCCGGGCGAGACATTGGGCCTCGTCGGCGAATCCGGTTGCGGCAAGAGCACCGTCGGCCGCCTGATCCTGCGGCTGGAATCGCCGACCGCCGGCGCCATCGCGTTCGAGGGACGCGACTTCGCGGACACGCGGCGCGCCGAATTCAAGGCGATGCGGCGCAAGATCCAGGCGGTGTTCCAGGACCCTTATTCTTCGCTCAACCCGCGCATGACCACGGGCCAGATCGTGGCCGAGCCGATGCACGTCTACGGCCTCGCGCCTAATGGCGCCGCGGCGCGCGAGCGGGTCGCGAGCCTGCTGAACGAAGTCGGCCTGCGGCCGGAAATGGCCGAACGCTATCCGCACCAATTGTCGGGCGGACAGCGCCAGCGCGTCGGCATCGCCCGCGCGCTCGCGATCGAGCCGCAATTCATCGTCTGCGACGAAGCGGTGTCGGCGCTCGACGTCTCGATCCAGGGGCAGATCGTCAACCTGCTGGAGTCGCTGCAGCGCAAGCGCGGGCTGTCCTATCTCTTCATCGCCCACGATCTCGCCGTGGTGCGCCACATCTCGTCCCGCATCGTCGTGATGTATCTCGGCCGCGTGATGGAGACCGCCGATCGCGACGAATTGTGCGAGCGTCCGCTGCATCCATACACCAAGCTGCTGCTCGATGCCGCCCCGATCCCGGATCCCGCGATCGAGAAGCAGCGCGCACCGCGGCTGATCCAGGGCGAATTGCCAAGCCCGCTGTCGCCGCCCACCGGCTGCGTCTTTCACACCCGCTGTCCGCTCGCCTCCGCCGAATGCCGCGCGGAAATCCCGTCGCTTCGCGATATCCGTCCGGGCCACGCCGTGGCCTGCATCAAGGTCTGAACAGGGAGTTGCGCGCATGTTCCGCTATGTCGCCAACCGCCTGCTGCTCGCGATTCCGACCCTGATCGGGGTCGCGATCATCACTTTCTTCGTCCTGCGCGTCCTGCCGGGCGACATCGTCGAGGCCAAGCTGCGCGGCGATGGCGCGACGGTGACGACCGACGTCATCGAACGCGAACGCGCGCGGCTCGGGCTCGACAAGCCGCGCTCGGAACAATTCGTCGACTGGATGAAGGGACTGGCGCGGCTCGACCTCGGCAATTCGATGTGGACCGGCCGGCCGGTGATCGAGGAGGTCGCGGCCCGCTTCGAGATCACGTTCCAGATCGCGCTGATGGCGACCCTGATCGGCTGTCTGATCGCCATTCCGCTCGGCACCATGGCGGCGCTCTACCGCGGTACATGGATCGACACGGCGGTGCGCGTCTTTGCCGTGGCGGGGCTCGCGGTGCCAAGCTTCTGGCTGGGCATGCTGATCATCCTCGCCATGCTCTGGAGCATCGGCAGTCTGCCGCCGCTGACCTTCACCCCGATCTGGAAGGACCCGGCCGCCAACCTGTGGCAGCTGATCTGGCCGGCGCTCGCCGTCGGCTACCGGTTCTCGGCGGTGCTGACGCGCATCGTGCGCTCATCGCTGCTGGAGGTGCTGGGCGAGGATTACATCCGCACCGCGCGGGCCAAGGGCGTGATCGAGTCCG